>NZ_JBHWWX010000039.1:0-41966 GCF_042730335.1 Rhodococcus sp. NPDC060084 | reverse complement strand
GCGTGAGCCCGCCGTCGGCGGGGTGTCCCCGACAGCCTGCCCCCAGTGGGGCAGCGGACGGGGTGAATGCCCCCGGTCGTCATGCGCGGGAAGGCTCGGTGTCGGTGGGGACTGGTGAGCCGTCGCGCTATAGGGGGCACTCCGCTGAAACGATCCTCTGTCCTCCCCGGCAGTGCGATTCGTTCCAGCGAACAAAAACCTATCCGGGAATCGGGCCAGGTGCCAACAGGAGTTCCCGAAATTTGGGCGAAATGCAGGCGGTTTACCCGTGTGGCGATGATAATGCCCAGTTTGCCCGATTCACCGCTCGGACGTGGGGTCGGCGCCGAGCACCGTCCGCGCATACGACGACCGCCCCTCCCGTGACTACGGAAGGGGCGGTCGTCGGAATCTGCGGCGTGCGCCTACTTGCTGCTGATGTAGGGGAGGAGAGCCATCTCGCGCGCGTTCTTCACCGCGATGGCCACCTGGCGCTGCTGCTGCGGGGTCAGGCCGGTCACGCGACGGCTGCGGATCTTGCCGCGGTCGGAGATGAACGTGCGGAGCAGGTTCACATCCTTGTAGTCGACGTAATCGATCTTTGCCGCGAAGAGGGGATTCTTCTTGGGCTTGCGTCCCTCTACGGCACGCGACTTCTTGGACGGTCCTCGCTTGACTGCCATATCTCGCTCCTCACCAGCTCGACTTTGTGGACGCCGGGTATTTCCCCGCGGTGGGCGACTTCACGTACGCGCCCTCGTGAGAGCCCGAACTTCCGCAGGTGGCCGCGCGGGCGGCCGTCCGCAGCGTCTCGATTGAGCAATCTTACCGGACGCGACGAGCAGGGCAGACCGCAGTACGATTCCGGCCGCACGGCACGCCCCTCAGTCAATTCTCAGCGGTCCGGTCCACACTGAGAACCATGCGCATCTTGGTGGTCGACGACGACCGGGCAGTGCGGGAATCGCTGCGCCGCTCTCTCAGCTTCAACGGATACACCGTCGACCTCGCGTCGGACGGACAGGAGGCGCTCGAACACGTCGTGGCGTCACGGCCCGACGCCATGGTGCTGGACGTGATGATGCCGCGCGTCGACGGCCTGGAGGTGTGCAGGCGGCTGCGCAGCACCGGCGACGACTTGCCGATCCTCGTCCTCACCGCCCGCGATTCCGTCTCCGAACGGGTGGCGGGACTCGACGCCGGAGCAGACGACTACCTTCCCAAGCCGTTCGCACTCGAGGAACTGCTCGCCCGCCTGCGGGCACTGCTCCGCCGCGCCACCCCGGACCCCGATGCGTCCGCCGAAGAGACGATGCGGTTCGAGGACCTCACACTCAACGCCGCGACCCGCGAGGTCACCCGGGGCGACCGCCGGATCAGTCTCACCCGCACGGAGTTCGCCCTGATGGAAATGCTGATGGCGAACCCGCGACGAGTGTTGTCGCGCAGCCGGATTCTCGAGGAGGTGTGGGGATACGACTTTCCCACCTCGGGTAATGCTCTCGAGGTCTACGTCGGCTACCTGCGCCGGAAAACCGAGGCCGGGGGTGAACCCCGCCTGATCCACACCGTGCGCGGTGTCGGGTACGTGTTGCGCGAGACCGCACCGTGAAGTCGAAGATGCGGCCGCCGATGCTGCTGACGCGGTCGGTGCCCCTGCGCACCCGCGTCACACTGCTCGCGGCAGGCGCTGTCGCCCTCGCCGTGGCGGTCACCTCGATCGCCGCATATGCCGTCGTGGCCCGCGCGCTGTATTCCGACGTCGATCAGCAGCTACGTGCCCGCGCCGAGGCGCTGGTCGAGTCGAGCACGCTCATCACCTACGACCCGCGATACATCGGTGGCGCGCAGCTCTACAGTTCCGACATCAGCGTCGCGTTGATCTACAGCGACCTGAGCCGGTACGTCCCGCCCGGATCGTCGGTACCGGTCGGCGAACCGGAGCTGGCCGTGGCGGAGGGCGAGCGCGAGTCGTCGCTACGGACGGTGGACCAGCAACGCGTCCTCGCCCAGCGCATGCCCGGCGGCAGCACGGTGGTCATCGCACAACGGCTGCGGCCCACCGTGGAAGTGCTGAACCGGATGGCGAGCGTGCTCTTCGTCGTCGGTGGATGTGGCGTCGTGCTGGCCGCGGCCGTGGGAGCGACCGTCGGCCGGACCGGCCTGAGACCGGTCGCGCGGCTGACGGCCGCCGCCGAGCGGGTCGCGCGCACCGACGACCTGAGGCCGATCCGGGTGAGCGGACACGACGAGCTGGCGAGGCTCACCGAGAGTTTCAACATGATGTTGCGGGCGCTCGCCGAGTCGCGCGAACGGCAGAGCAGGCTGGTCGCGGATGCGGGACACGAGCTGAAAACGCCTCTGACCTCGCTGCGCACCAACATGGAACTGCTCATCGCGGCCAGTAGACCCGGTGCGCCGAGTCTGCCCCCCGAGGACATGGCAGAGCTTCGCGAAGACGTCGTCGGGCAGATCGAAGAGTTGTCCACGCTGGTCGGCGACCTGGTGGATCTTGCGCGCGAGGACGCGCCGGAGGCGGTGTTCGAGGCCGTGGACATCGCGGAGGTGGTCGATCGGAGTCTCGAGCGGGCACGACGACGACGGACCGACGTGGTCTTCACCGCGGTCACCGAGCCGTGGTACGTGTTCAGCGACCACGCCGCGCTCACCCGAGCGATGGTCAACGTCCTCGACAACGCGGCGAAATGGAGCCCCGCCGGAGCAGAGGTGTTCGTGCGGATGCGGCAGATCGGCCCCGGCCTGATGGAAATCACGGTGGACGACGCCGGCCCGGGCATCCCGGAAGAAGAACGCGAACTGGTTTTCGAGCGTTTCTACCGCGCGACGAGCGCTCGCTCGATGCCGGGCTCGGGCCTCGGCCTGGCCATCGTCCGGCAGATCGTCATGAAGCACGGCGGCACCATCGCCGTCGACCGTTCGGAGCGAGGTGGGGCGCTGATCCGCATTGTGCTGCCGGGAACCCCCGATCTCGGTGACGACACCGGGACCGACCGGGCGTAGCGGACCGGGCCGTCGCGGACTGACAGGGATTTAGGAGCCGAATATTAAGCCGGTTCTCAGATGAGCAGTCCATCCTGGGAAGCGGACGCCGAAGCGCCACCGCGCTTCGGGCGACCGGACGCTCGTCCTGGTGCTCGAATCGGATGAAGGCGATGACCATGAACGATGACCCCACCCGCGGCGCAGGTTCGCCGCAACCGCACCCCTATGGGCAAGGGCAGCCCACCGGTCCGTACGGGCCGGCGCAACCGACGGGCGCTACCGGCCCGGGCCAGTCGCCGGGGCCGTACGGCCCGGGTCAGCCCACCGGCCCGTATCCACAGGGGCCGTACCCACAGCAGACCCGGGGCACGGGGCGTATGCCCGGCCGTTCGGCGCTGGCGGTCGGCGCGATCGCACTCGCGATCGTCAGTGGCGGCATCGGTGGGGCAGTAGGCGCGTGGGCGGTCAAGGATTCCGGTGGCGGTACCGCGGTGGTCAACTCGCTCGATACGCCCGCGGAGGAGAACGTCACGGTCGTCGAGGCACCCGAGGGCAGCGTCCAGGCGGTCGCCCAGAAAGTGGTGCCGAGTGTGGTGCGGATCGAGGTGATGGGTCGCAACAGCAGCGGTGAAGGCTCGGGCGTCGTTCTCTCCTCGGATGGGTTGATCCTCACGAACAACCACGTCGTCGAGGGTGCGGGCGGCGGAGGACAGCTCACGGTGTACTTCTCCGACGGCACCTCGGCTCCCGCGACGATCGAAGGGGCCGATGCCGTCTCCGATATCGCCGTGATCCGGACCGAGGGCCGCAACGATCTCACCCCGATCGAACTGGGCAACTCCGACAACATCCAGGTGGGACAGGAAGTCGTCGCCGTCGGTTCACCGCTCGGGCTGGAGAGCACGGTCACCGCGGGCATCGTCTCCGCACTCGAACGGCCGGTGTCCACCAGTGGGCAGACGGGTAACCAGAGTTCGGTCATCGACGCGATCCAGACCGACGCCGCGATCAACCCGGGGAACTCGGGCGGCGCGCTCGTCGACATGGAGGGGCGTCTCGTCGGGATCAACACCGCGATCGCCACGGCCGGGTCGCAGTCCGGATCGATCGGGCTGGGCTTCGCCATCCCCGTCAACCAGGCTCGTCGTATCGCCGATCAACTGATCGATACAGGGACGGCGCAGCACGCCGTCATCGGCGTCCAGGTGCCGTCCCAGAGCCAGGACAACGGCGCGCGTGTCGCCGAAGTGGTCGCGGGCGGGCCTGCCGAGCGTGCGGGAATTCCCGCCGGCTCTCTCATCGTCAAGGTCGACGATCGGGTCATTACCGACGGTGATGCGCTGATCGCGGCGATCCGTTCGCATGCTCCTGGCGAGACGGTGAAGATCACCTACCAGGATGCGAACGGGAACCAGAACACCGTCGATGTCGAAACGACGTCGGGGTAGAGCGGCGAGGAGCCGAAAAATGGACATAGCTCACAATTCCGCGCATGCAGCGCGTCCGCCGCAGCCGCGAACTACCGTGGGTGTCATGGAACTCGAAGACCTGAGAATCGGCCGCGCCCTGGTCGTCATCGTCGACGACCGGGTATCCCACGGGGACAGCCCCGACGCGGCCGGTCCGCTCGTCACCGAGCTGCTGGTGGAAGCCGGATACGCGGTGGACGGTGTGGTTACGGTCGCGGCAGACGAGGTCGAGATCCGCAATGCACTCAATACCGCCGTGATCGGCGGTGTCGATCTGGTGATCTCGGTGGGTGGCACCGGTGTCATGCCCCGTGATGTGACTCCCGACGCCACGGCCGACGTCCTCGATCACGAGATCCGCGGCATCACCGAGGCGCTACGTGCGTCCGGTCTGGCGTCCGGCAATGTGCATGCCGGATTGTCGCGCGGGCTCGTGGGGGTGTCCGGCTCGACGCTGGTCGCCAACCTGCCGTCGTCGCGCGCCGCGATCAGGGACGGCATGGCGACGTTGCTGCCGCTGGCGGCACATGTGATTCAGGAATTCTCGCGAGTGGAGGAGTAGGACCATTTCGAACGACGAGTCGTGCGGGACCCCCGCCGACAACGCAGCCGATCGGCCTGCGTCACCGTCCCCGAGCCGCGCCCGGATCGACCGGGCGCGGCTCGCGCGCATCTTCGGCGACGTGCTTCCCGAGACCACCCGTGACGAACGGGGCGGAGGGGAGGAGAGGCGAGAAGGTGGGCGCGATTCCGACGAATGGCTGCGTCAGCAAGTGCCTCCACACCACGGACATGTGTGATCTACCTCACGTTGGCAAGCCTAACCTTGCTCTGAGATGAACCCGTTACAGGCGGCAACGAAACGTTCCCGAAACATTCCGTTCGGTTCGCGTCCTCGTTCACCACCAGGCAGATCCTGTGCCCCCCGACACAATCCCGGGAGGTTTCTGCGCCGCCTGCTCGGGGAATCCCCACTCTCACCTGCTGAAACGCATTCTCGCCCGGACTCGCCTGTCCGGCAGGCGCGCGAACGCTGTCACATTCGCCCGTTGTGGGCGCGAGTACAGAAAGCCTCGTGGAGCGACGGGCTCACAGCCCCGAATGTCCGGCTCGCGTGAATCTCTAGCCGTTGCCCCGCGAAAGGTCACGGTCTAATCTCCCTCTCAGGTTCGATCAGGTCGCGGAGAGGTCTCACACACCGGCTCTTCGATCTCGAATCGGTAACGCAAAACCGTGTGGACGATTGACGCACCGAACGCACCGGCGGGCACTCCGGCGGTGCGTTCGCTGTGGAGAACGCCTTCGCGGGCGACGAGGGCGACCAGCAGTGCCGGACGCGGGTGCGCCACCCGGCACTCAGAGAACGGATGAGGCATTCATGAAGATTCAGACGCGACGCGGTTTCAGAGCCGCCCGCAACGCCACGGTGGCGGCGGCCGCCGTGGCCGGTCTGGTTCTCGGATCGACCGGCGCCGCGAGCGCAGAGGTCAACGACCAGAACCGGATCGTCTCCGACGGCAACGAAGTGATCGTCACGCAGGAGGACACCTTCATCCAGGGTGTTCCCCCCATCGGCGGCAGCCCCCTGAGCCGTGAGTGGTTCCACAACGGCCGTGGCCTCGCCAACATCGTCGGCCCCGACGCTGCAGATTTCGAGGGCACGACCTTCCAGTTCGGTTACCAGGTCGCATGGTCGGCGTCGGTAGACGGTGCGATCGGGTTCAACTGGTCGAGCCCCAGCCTTTCGGCGAAGCTGACCTCCAAGTACGAGGTAGTCGAGGACGCAGAAGGGAATCCCATCACGCTCCGCGACGAAGACGGGAACCCCATTCTGGATGATGACGGTAACGAGATTCCCGCGGTGAAGCTCACAGAGACCGCGACCGGCACGGTGGGGAGCATTCTCCCGCAAGCAACTGCCACCGTCGAGTTGTCGCAGGCCCCCGGCATCGAAGAAATTGTGGTCGCCGAAGGCGAGTTCGACGGCGACTTCAAGGAAGTCCAGATCGCCAACGTTCACGGTGCGGCCACCGGCGTCATCGGCCAGGTTTCGGTTCGCCCCTTCGTGCGCGCCATCACTTCCAACGGCGACAACGTCACGACCTACGGCCAGGTCTGGACCCTCTGAGTCCTGCACTGCCCATCCCACCAGTAGTACCCACCACCAAAAACGGAGTAATCATGGGAATCAAGTCGCGTGGCTTCAAGGCCGCCCGTAACGCCACTGTGGCCGGTGCCGCCGTTCTCGGTCTGGTCCTCGGTGCCTCCGGTGCCGCTTCGGCCGAGGTCAACGATCAGAACCGCATCGTCTCCAACGGCCTCGAGGTCGTGGTGACGCAGGAAGACACCTTCATCCAGGGCACCCCGGCCCTCGGCGGCAGCCCGTTCAACCGCGAGTTCTTCCACAACGGCCGCGGCACCGCCAACATCCTCGGTGAGGGTGCAGCCGACGCGGAGGGCACCACCTTCCAGTTCGGTTACCAGTTCGCATGGGCCGGCAGCATCGACGGCGCCATCGGCGTCACCTACTCCACCCCGGGCCTCGAGCTCGGCCTCAACCCCACTGACGTGGTCGAGGCGACGGTCACCGACGTCCTCCCGCAGGCATACGCCGAGCTCGAGCTGACCCCGGCTCCGGGCATCGAGGAGCTCGTCGTCGCCGAGGGCGAGTTCGACGGTGACTTCAAGTCCGTTCAGTTCGCCAACGTCCACGGCACCGCCTCCGGTGTCCTCGGCGCTGTCCAGGTCCGTCCGTTCGTCCGGGCGATCACCGCAAACGGTGACAACGTCACCACCTACGGTGAGGTCTGGACCGTCTAAGTAGACGTCCGGCACCTGCCGAACCGCACCACAGACTGGGCCCACTCGGAATCCGAGTGGGCCCAGTCTTTTTCGTGCAAGAGAGCTAAGGACGATCAGGTGTGGGCCGGGTGTGTGCGCCGCCCTGGCCCGGTTGGCCTGCCTGTGCCTCGAGGATGTCGCGGATCTGGATGAGCAGATCTTCGGCACTCGCCTCCTTGTCCGCCTCCTCGCTGACGAACTTCTTCTTCGCCGCGTTGGCGGGAAGGATGAGCACGAAGTACACGACCGCGGCGATGATGATGAAGTTGATCGCGGCCGTGATCACCGCACCCACGTTGACGAACGTTGCCGGATTGTCGGCGACGATCTGGAAGCCCCAGCCCAACTCGTTGTCGCCGCCGAGCGCGGCGATCAGAGGCTCGATGACAAACGTGGTGAATGCGGTGACGATCGCGGTGAATGCGGCTCCGATGACCACCGCGACAGCAAGATCGAGGACGTTTCCTCGGAGGAGGAAGTCCTTGAAGCCTTTGAGCATGGTGCTCTCCTTCGTGCGGGGGTTCCGGCAACGAGCATGGGCACGTGCTGTGGATCACATCCACAGCACGACGATAAACCGGACGGGCGTTCGGTACGGCGTACTCGCGCACTTCGCCGTGAGGCGCCCGGCACCACCTCGATGCAGGGGGCAGGGTCACCGTCAGCGCACGGTCAACGTCAGTGCAGGGTCAACGTCAGTGCAGGGTCACCGTGAGCGCACTGACGAGGGACGCCGCTGCTACCGCCGTGGCCTGGCCCGGTTCGAGGGCAACCAGGATCACCCGCTCGTGCCGGTCGCGGGCGGAGTCCGCACGTTGCGCGAGAACGACGATCGCTCCGCGCGCCAGGACATGCGCGTCGGGAACCGCGACATCCGTTCCCCCGGCCACCGTCACGACGTCGACGAGATCGCCTTCGCGCAGAAGTTCGCCCACCCCGGCGTCCGCGAGCCTGATCGGCACCACCCGGGCGTCGTGGTCGCCGGTTGCCGCCGACGCGAGGCGTGGTCCCACCAATCGTGCGTCCACCAGGATTTCACCGTTCGGGACCGGACCGGCGAGCGTGTGGCCCACGGCGTCCGCGGGGTCGGTGAGGGAGCCGGCGACAAGGCTCGAAGCGTCGCGGTCGGTGACGGCGAGGTCGTCGGCGGTGAGTATGCTGCCCGGATTCAGATCCCGCGCAGCAACGACGACGGGCACGCGTTCCGAGTCCGGATTGCCGCGCAGCGCAAGGACTGTCGCGAGAACGGCGAGAACTCCTGCGCCCACCTTCCGGGCGGTACCCGCACGTGCCCAGCCCGGCCGGAATCGTTCGGCAATCCGGTCGGGGAAGGTCGGCTGGAGCGAGGAAGGCCCGGACGGGCGGCCGCGCCCGGGTGGAGTGAACCGGGGCGGAAACGACAACGGACCGACGGGCATGTGCCGACGCTATGCGTTCGGATCTGCCCGCCGGTCTCGCGAAGAGGTGTGCTCGGCGTCCTGGGGATGTGCAGGGCGCCTGGGGAGAACCGCGATCAGCTCGCTGCGGCGGCCGGGGTCGAGGAGGTGCTCGCCGACGACGTGCTCGTCGAGGAAGAGTTCGACGAGGAGGCAGCCGGGGCCGACTCGGAGGTGCTCGACTTCGAGTCGCTCTTCGCGCTCTCGCTTGCAGTGCTGCCGCTGCGGGAATCGGTGCGGTAGAAGCCGCTGCCCTTGAACACGATGCCGACCGAGTTGAACAGCTTGCGCAGCTTGCCGCTGCACTCCGGGCACTCGGTCAGGGAAGCGTCGCTGAACGACTGCACAATGTCGAACTTGTTGTCGCACGCCGTGCAGGCATATGAGTAGGTGGGCACCGCTTGATCCTCCGCCAGTTCGTCGTACCGCGGTATTCGTCAGACCGCAGCTTTGGCACTCTATCGCCGACAGTGCCAACAACGCTAGCGGGTGTGTTGTTCCGCACGGTTGCCCGCACCGAGGCGTACCAGCCCTTTCTCCGGGGTGAGTGCCCAGCCCATGCGGATGTCGTGAGGATCCTCGGGCAACTCTGTGACGAGTTCGTCGTCGCGTACGACGGCAACGATCCTCGCATCGGGCGAGGCCAGGTGGAGAGTCCGGTCGTAGAACCCCGCGCCCCGGCCCAGTCGCACGCCCCGGACATCGACAGCGAGTGCGGGTACGAGCACCGTGTGCGCGTCGCCGACCGTCTCCGGCGGAAGTACGTCGCCGGCGGGTTCCCGTAGCCCGAAACTCGCTGCGACCAGCGAAGACTCGCCGCGATACTCCGCCCACGAGAGCGCCGACCCCTCACGGGTCACCGGCACGAGGACGGTGACACCGGCGGCGACCAGCGCGTCGAGAAGCGCTGTCGAACCGGGCTCCGAACCCACGGGAACGTACGCGCAGACCGTCGAGCCTGCGGGGGCCAGGGATGCGGCCGTGCGCGCGAGTGCTTCGTCTTCGACGTGGCGAAGATCGCTTTCTACGCGGTGTCGCGCGGAGATAATCCGGGTACGCCAGAGTGCTTTGGAAGTGCGGGCCATGCGGGTCGCCTTAAGATCACGGGGCCACCGATCGGTTGGCCGAAGTTAGGGTGGGAGTCTATGACGAACAAAACGGACGGCGCGGCGTGGCGCTTCAAGACCGCGGTTGTCCCGGCGGCGGGCATGGGTACGCGGTTCCTCCCCGCAACGAAGACGGTCCCCAAGGAGCTACTCCCTGTGGTCGACACCCCGGGCATCGAGCTCGTGGCGGGCGAAGCGGCCGAATCCGGCGCGGAGCGCCTGCTGATCGTGACCGCGCCCGGTAAGGACGGTGTCGTCGCGCATTTCGTCGAAGACCTCGTTCTCGAGTCGAAGCTCGAAGAAAAGGGCAAGTACGAACTGCTCGCGAAGGTGCGCAAGGCGCAGGGCCTGCTCGAAGTCGAGTCGGTGATCCAGGAGAAGCCGCTCGGTCTGGGCCACGCGGTGGCGTGCGCGGAAGCAGCGCTCGACGACGACGAAGAAGCAATCGCCGTGCTGCTGCCCGACGATCTCGTGCTGCCCGTCGGTGTCCTCGAGATCATGCAGCGTGTGCGTGCCAAGCGCGGCGGTTCGGTGCTGTGCGCGATCGACGTGCCGAAGGAGCAGGTGAGCGCGTACGGCGTCTTCGACGTCGAGATCGTTCCCGATGCCGTCAACCCCGACGTGCTCAAGGTCCTCGGCATGGTCGAGAAGCCGGATGTCGCAGACGCCCCCTCCACCTTCGCCGCTGCCGGCCGTTATCTGCTCGACCGGGCGATCTTCGACGCACTGCGTCGCATCGAGCCCGGCGCAGGCGGAGAACTCCAGCTCACGGACGCCATTGCCCTGCTGATCGCCGAGGGTCACCCCGTCCATGTGGTCGTGCATCGCGGCACCCGACACGACCTCGGAAATCCCGGCGGGTACCTTCGCGCTGCGGTTGACTCTGCGTTGAACACGGACGAGTACGGTCCCTCGCTCCGCGAGTGGCTGATCGAGCGCCTGGAACAGTGACAGGCGGCACCTGGCTGGAGGTCGAGAAGCGGTATGCGGTCGGTTGAGGATCAACAGGCCAGGGTGACGGCGGCAGCAGTCGCACCCCGGCCGGTCCGAGTGGCCATTTCGGAAGCGCAGGGTTTGCTGTGCGCAGAAGAAGTGGTCACAGAGCGGCCGCTACCCGGCTTCGACCAGGCCGCGATCGACGGTTACGCCGTGCGGAGTGTCGATGTGCGGCTCGCGGAGGGCCGGTCCTCGGAGTCGGGAGACGACGACGGACCCGACGACGTGGTGTTGCCCGTCGTCGGCGAAGTGCGCGCAGGGTCGCGGCAGCCCATCCGGTTGCAGCCCCGCCAGGCCGTCCGCGTGGACACCGGTGCTCCGCTGCCGACACTGGCCGACGCGGTCCTGCCGCTCGACTACACCGACCAGGGGACCGCCCGCATCAAGGTGCTCAAAACGGTGCGCTCGGGCGACTACGTCCGCCGCACCGGCGACGACGTGCAGCCCGGTGACGTCGCGGTGCGCGCCGGCACGATCATCGGTGCCGCGCAGGTGGGATTGCTCGCCGCGGTCGGCCGCGACAAAGTGCTCGTCCATCCCCGGCCCCGGCTCTCGGTGATCTCCGTCGGCGGAGAACTCGTCGACGTCGAGCGCACCCCCGGCCCCGGGCAGGTATACGACGTGAACTCGTATGCGCTGGCGGCCGCGGCACGCGACGCCGGGGCGGACGTGAACCGGGTCGGCATCGCGAGTACCGACCCCAAGCGACTCCGCGAAGTGGTCGAAGGTCAGCTGATCCGTGCCGAGATCGTGGTGATCGCCGGAGCGGTGGGCGGCGGTGCCCTCGAAGACGTCAGGGAGGCCCTGTCCGATCTCGGTGACCTCGAAGTGGAACGGGTTGCGATGCACCCCGGGTCGGTCCAGGGCTTCGGCAGACTCGGCCGCGACGAGGTCCCGACGTTCCTGTTGCCGGCGAACCCCGTCAGTGCGCTCGTCGTCTTCGAGGTGATGGTGCGGCCGCTCATTCGTATTGCGCTCGGACGGCGACAGCCGATGCGCCGCATCGTGGCGGCTCGCACCGTCGCCCCCATCACCTCCATCCCCGGCCGGAAGGGGTACCTCCGCGGGCAACTGCTGCGCGACGAGGCGACCGGGGAGTATCTCGTTCAGGCACTCGGGGGTGCTGCGGGCGCGTCGTCGCATCTCCTCGCGACGCTCGCCGAGGCGAACTGCCTGGTGATCGTGGAACCCGAAACCTCCGAGGTGCGCGCCGGCGACCGGGTGGACGTGGCGTTCCTCGGGCAGCGCGGTTGATGTCGCGACATCCCGGGTGGCCGGCCCGGCTGGGGCCGTTGCGGGTGGCGGGCGGTCTCGTCACCGTGCGCTCGCTCAAACTGCGCGATGCGGCGGCGTGGAGCCGGTTGAGGATGCGCGACCGCGAGCACCTCGAACCGTGGGAGCCCACCGGAGAGTCCCCGTGGGACATGCGGCACCACATCTCGGTGTGGCCCGGCCTGTACCGGAGTCTGCGAGCCGAAGCGCACAGGGGACACATGATCCCGATGGCCATCGAACTCGACGGGCGCTTCTGCGGACAGATCACGGTCGGCAACATCGTGCGCGGGGCGCTGCGCTCTGCGTGGATCGGCTACTGGGTGGAGAAGGACGTCAACGGTCTCGGTGTCGCCACCGCGGCCGTTGCGCTGGGGCTGGATCACTGCTTCGGACCCGTGGGTCTGCACAGGGTCGAGGCGACCGTCCGTCCGGAGAACCTTGCCAGTCGCGCCGTACTCCAGAACGTCGGATTTCGCGAAGAAGGCCTGCTCCAGCGGTATCTCGACGTGCACGGCCGATTCCGTGACCACATGCTGGTTGCGATGACCGTCGAAGAGGTTCCCGGTTCGGTGTCCGACCGCCTGGTTCGGGGTGGCCGCGCGACGTGGTCTTGAAACCTCCGACCGGTGTAACAAATGTAACTCCGAACCTGAGTGATAATCCTCAGGCTTCCGGTGAATTCTGTGACTAGAGTGAACAATGTGTCCTGTGGGAGTGCGTGACTCGAGTGGCAGCAGTAGTCGCCTGAGTCGGCGTTTCTCTACGGGTAATCGTGTACATGCCGCTAGCCTGAGTTAGGTCGGTGGCGCCGACGGACTAGCAGGTGACGACTGGGAGGAGGGCCGCCGGATGCCGAATTCACTCCTGTGGATAGGGCTTGTTGCCGTGTGGTTGTTCGTTCTGGTGCCCATGCTGGTCACCAAGCGTCCACGGATCCGGCAGACGACCGACGCCGCGCTCGCGACAAGGGTTCTGCATCGCGGTGACGACGAGCCGATCGCCCCCCGTGGGCCGGCTGCCGGGCATCGCAGCGACCCGAACTGGCGTCCGAGTCGTGATCACGCGCACGGACACCCAGCGGAGGACCGCATGGACACAGACCTCGAGGACAGGCCCGGAACAGACACCGACGAAGACTTCTCTTCGGACGACGATTTCGCACGTACCCGCCGTCCCGGACGGGCGCCCGCACGCGACTTCGTGCCGCAGCGCCGCGGCCGGGGCGGATTCGACCCGCACGCCGATGCCGTGGCCAGTGCGCAACGCTACGACGCGCGTCAGCGCACGGTCCTTGCCTTGCTGATCGCCGCGATCCTCAGCGCAGCGCTGGCGCTCACCGTGTCGTCGGTGATGTGGTGGATCTGCGGCGCTGGGACCGCGGCGCTCGTCGGCTACCTCTTCTACCTCCGCCGCCAAGTACAGCTCGAGCAGGAGATCCGCCGTCGCCGGCTGGCGCGTCTGCACCGGTCACGGCTCGGCGTCGAGTCGCGCACCGACGAAGAACTCCGGCTGGTCCCCGAGCGTCTGCGCCGGCGGGGGGCCGTGGTCCTCGAAATCGACGACGAAGACCCGGATTTCGACCACCTCGGCTACTACGTGGACGACTCGGGTCACATCGACCCGGGCTACGAGGAGCCCCGTTACGCCGAGCACGGTTATGACGAGCACGGTTACGACGAACGTCCCCGCGACTACTTCGTCCCGCGCGCAGCGGGGCAGTAACCCGAACGCACAGAAGGCCCGCACCGCGTCGGTGCGGGCCTTCCGCTGTGTGCCTGTTGCGCAAGAAAAGGTGCCCTACCTGTGCCGATGGCGCGATTTCGTTTTGGGTGGGGAGGTTTGCTAAGGTTTCCGAGTCGGTTCCGTCAGGAACCTACGGGGCTGTGGCGCAGTTGGTAGCGCGCTTCGTTCGCATCGAAGAGGTCAGGGGTTCGATTCCCCTCAGCTCCACCATTTGGTCGAAGTTCCAACCCTGCTCCCGTGATCGGTGGGCAGGGTTTTTTCGTATCCCCGTGCCCCAGGTCCGCAGGGGACTCGTCCCACATTCGCTCGGATCGATCAGCGGCGCACCCGATAGCGCACGTGGAGCACCCCGTTGCCCCGGATCACCACGTCAGGATCTTCCAGAAGGCGCTGCGCGTCGACCGACCCGAAGTAACGCTTGCCGGTCCCGAACACGACGGGGACGACGTCCATGCGCACCTCGTCGACCAGGCCCGCGGCAAACACCTGGCCACCGACCTCGCCGGCGGCAACCTCGACCACGCGGTCACCCGCAAGTTCCTGCGCCTCGGCCACAGCGGCCTCGATGCTGTCGACGAAGCGAAACGGCGCCGCGGGGTCCCAACCCTCGGGCGCCGCCCGATGGGTCACGACGACCACGTGGTCGACACCGCTCGGAGGCACCCCGTCCCAGCCGTCCGTCATGTCGAAGACGTGCCGGCCGACGATCGTCACCCCTATCGCGTCCCAGTACGGGCGGATGTAGTCGTAGGACGTCTGCGACACGGTGATGACGTCGCTCTCGTCCAGAGGGACGTCGCCGCCGGAGAACCAGGTGAACAGCGGTCCGGGCTGGTCGTGCTCGTCCGCGACGAAACCGTCCACCGACACCGAGCCGTACATGACCACCGTTCCCACAGGACTCTCCTCTGCTGGGATGCCCCCGAATCTAGCGTGTCGCGAGCCGCCTTCTCGTACGAATTCACTCCGGCTCGTCCGAACACCCGGCGAATCGCAACACCCGACCGCTGGCGTGGTGGTGCCCCAACGTTCAGACTGGATCCATGGACCAGAGGATGAGTGATGACGAGCTTCGCCGCGCCATCCGCGTGCTGCGCGAACGCGCAGACCTCGCGCGCAGCGAAGGTCGCACCGACGACTGCACGACGATCGAGCGGACCATCCAGCAGTACCAGGAGGAAATGGCACAGCGCCTCTGATCATCGACTCGGCACCGAATGCCGCCATGGCCGTTAGGGTGTCGCCATGGCGATCAAGGACCTGCGCGGCACCAAGTTTCTGGTAACCGGCGCAGCGAGCGGAATCGGGCGCGCCCTGGCACTCCACGCCGCCGGCGAGGGAGCCGAACTCGTCCTCACCGACGTGGCCGCGGACGGCCTCGAAGCAGTGGTCCGGCAGGTCAGGGACGACGGAGGCGTCGTACTTCATTCGGCTGCGCTCGACATCGCGGATTACGACGCGGTGGCCGCTTTCGCGGACGACGTCCACTCGCGGTGCGGAGCGCTCGACATCGTCGCCAACGTGGCGGGGGTGTCCGTGTGGGGGACCGTCGACCGGCTCGAGCACAAGCACTGGAAATTGATGGTGGACGTCAATCTCATGGGTCCCATCCACGTGATCGAGAGCTTCGTGCCGCCGATGATGGAAGCCGGACGGGGCGGGCATCTCGTCAACGTCTCCTCCGCCGCCGGACTGCTCGCGCTGCCGTGGCATTCCGCGTACAGCGCGAGCAAATTCGGGCTGCGCGGGGTGTCGGAGGTGCTGCGGTTCGACCTCAAGCGCAACGGGATCGGGGTGTCTCTCGTGGTCCCGGGCGCGGTGCGCACACCTCTGGTCGACAGCGTCCAGATCGTGGGTGTCGATCGCGACCGTCCCGAGGTCCGGAAGATCACGCAACGCTTCGTCAAGCACGCGGCCTCGCCCGAGAAGGTGGCCGCGTGCATCGTCACCGGTATCAAGAAGAACCGGTTCCTCGTCTACACCTCGTTCGACACGCGATTCGGATACTGGTGGGCCCGTAAGTTCGCGGCCCCCTACAACCTGGTCATGCAGGCGGCCAACGACTACTTCCGGCGGGTCGTCACCCCTCGCGCCGCAGCTCGGCGCGCAGATGGTGGGTGAGGGGAGTGTCGGCGTGTGCCATCCAGAGGTCGTACCGCAGCGTGTCTCCGTCGAGTACGAACCTCCGCCTGAGCTCTCGGACGGGTTTCGCATCCGGTGACCGCTCGAACACCACCGGTGTGAAGTCGAGCACCCCGTGTGACAGCTGAGAACGCTGGATTTCGACGAAGCCTGTGGGCTGCGAGACGAGAAACTCGATGTCGCCGCCCGACCGCCGGAGGTAGCCGTTTTCGGTGTGCAGCGGACGTCCGTCGTCGCGATGTTTCGTGCGGCTGACATACATGAGAAAAGGCTTGCCGGGCAACGGATTCAGCTCGATCGTCTCCACGTAGGCGAAGTCGTCGACGGTGGGGTAGTGGCCTTCCCCCGCACCGGTCCATCGACCGGCGAACGGTGCCAGTTCACCCAGCGGATCGGGGGAGTCTGGGGACGCGGACTCTGACACGGGCTGGCCTCCTGCTTGCGACGACACGTTCGTGTGATCCTCTCACCGGCCGAGCCGAACCCGCCCGCACTCGCTAGATTCGGAGCATGAATGCTCCGTGGGGTGTCGATTCCGAAGTCGGTGCGCTCCGGGCGGTGATGTTGCACCGGCCCGGCGCGGAACTCGAGCGGCTCACACCTCGGAACAACGACCAGTTGTTGTTCGATGCCCTGCCGTGGGTGGCACGTGCGCAGGAAGAACACGACGCATTCGCCGAACTGTTGCGTAGTCGCGGTGTCGAGGTCCTGCTGCTGGCCGACCTCCTCACCGAGACCCTCGAGGTGAGCGGGGCCGCGCGGGTCCAGAGTATTTCCAGTGCCGTCGACCCGCGTCGTCTCGGGCACCCACTGGCGGAAGAACTCGCGGGGCATCTGCGAGGGGTGCCGGCCCCGGACCTCGCCCGGATACTCATCGCCGGCATGACGTTCGACGAGCTTCCCGCCGAAGGCATGGACGTCGCGCCGTCGCTGGTGCGGATGATGCATCACGGCGCCGACTTCGCGATCGAGCCGCTGCCCAACCTGCTCTTCACGCGCGATTCCTCGTTCTGGATCGGCCCGCGCGTCGCAATCCCGTCGCTCGCGCTGCCCGCGAGGCGACGGGAAACGAATCTCACCGATCTCATCTACGCGTTCCATCCGAAATTCCTCGGTGTGCGCCGCGCGTACGAATCGCACACCGCTCCGGTCGAGGGTGGGGACGTGCTGTTACCGGCACCCGGTGTCATCGCCGTGGGCGTGGGGGAACGCACCAGCCCTGCGGGGGCGGAAGCTCTCGCGCGCAGTGCCTTCGAAGACGGAATTGCGCACACTGTGCTCGCGGTGCCGATCGCGCAGCAGCGCGCGTCGATGCACCTCGACACCGTGTGCACGATGGTCGATGTCGACGCGGTGGTCATGTATCCGGCGATTCGGGAATCTCTGCAGGCATTCACGATTCGCAGCACAGGCGACGGTGGAGTCCGGATATCGGGCGCCCGGCCGTTCCTCGAGGCTGCGGCCGACGCGATGGGGATAGAGAAGATCCGGGTGATCGACACCGGTCTGGACGCCGTGGTGGCCGAGCGCGAGCAGTGGGACGATGGGAACAACACCCTCGCCGTGGCGCCGGGAGTGGTCGTCGCGTACGAACGCAATGTCGAGACGAATACCCGGCTCGAGGATTCCGGCATCGAAGTGCTGCGAATCGCCGGGTCGGAGCTGGGATCCGGCCGCGGCGGCCCGCGATGCATGTCGTGCCCGCTGTCGCGAGCCCCCGCGTAGCTCCCGGGCCGGCCGTCGGCCGTCTCGTCAGATGATGTTGCGTACCCGGTCCACCGGACGGGCCAGAACGGTGCCCTTGTCGGTGACCACCAGCGGCCGCTCGATGAGGATCGGATTCTCCACCATCGCCGTGAGAAGGTCGTCCTCGCTCGAGCCGGCGAGGCCGAGTTCCTTGTACAGCGTTTCCTTGGACCGGATCGCTTCGCTGGGCTTCAGTCCGGCGTCGGCGAGCAGCGTCGTCAGTTCCTCGCGTGAGGGCGGAGTGTCCAGGTACTTCACCACAGTGGGTTCGATCCCCGATTCCTGCAACAGCTTCAGGGTGTTCCGGGACGTGCTGCACCGGGGATTGTGATAGATCGTCGCGTGGGTTGCCATGGCTCGATTCTGCACTGTCGCCCGTCCCCGGGAGCTGCCGGTTTGGGCGCCGTCGCCGCGGCGCTCTACGATTCCGCGGTCACTCCCGTCCACACGGGATCATCGGAAAGGCGTGCGGGACACATGCTCAAAGGCTTCAAGGACTTTCTGCTGCGCGGAAACGTCATCGAACTCGCCGTCGCGGTGGTGGTGGGCGCCGCGTTCACCGCGATCGTGACCGCATTCACCTCGAACATCATCAACCCGCTCATCGCAGCGGTCGGTGGCGACAACGAGATGGGTTTCGGGTTCCGGGTCATCGCGTCGAACGACGCCACCTTCATCGACATCGGTGCGGTGATCGCGGCGGGGATCAACTTCTTCATCATCGCCGCGGTCGTGTACTTCGTCCTGATTCTTCCGGTCAACCTTGCCAAGGCCCGCTTCGCGCCGGACAAGGAACCCGAGGACGAACCCCTGAGCGAGACGGATCTGCTGATCCAGATCCGCGACCTGCTCGAGACGGGCACGTACAGGCAGGGTGGTGACGATTCGCTCGAGCAGGACGGCAAGACGTCGCCGAGGGGCGCTACGAGGGTGAACGCCGGTTAGCTTTCCGTTGTGGCCGTGACGGCAGGGAAGCGCTGCTAACCTGCCAAGATGCTCGATATCGTCATCGACCACGACTCGGCGGTCCCGCCCTTCGAGCAACTGCGCCGACAGATTGTCGAGCTCGTCCACCGCGGGGACCTCATCTCCGGCACGAAATTGCCCACCGTTCGCGGCTTCGCCGAGACCCTCGGGATCGCGCCCAATACGGTCGCGAAGACCTACCGTGAACTCGAGCAATCCGGCGTACTGGAGACGAAGGGCCGGGGCGGCACATTCGTCGCGGCGAACGGCGACCCCACGCGTATCGGAGCCCAGCGCGCGACGAGTGAATACGTGGCCACCGTCCGTGCGCTCGGGGTGTCCGACGAAGAAGTCCTGGCGCTGGTGCACGCAGCGCTCCGCGCCGGCTGACGTTTCTTTCGTGATGTCGGGTTGGTAAACCCCGGCAGAAGTGCCTGGTCAGCGTGTTTCGAGTGTTGCGGTACCGAACAGTTCTTCGAAAGAGGCCTCGTAACCCGGCGGACATTGCAAGGTTTGACGAATGAGTCTGCGTCACGACCGGCGCGTGTCCGAAGAATCCCCGGACCCGGGCGTCGGTACTTCCTCTGCCGAGGTCCGAGATCGGCCGCGAACCGACCGCGTCATATTCGGAGTCGCCGCCGGCCTGGTAGTGGCCATTGTGCTGTGGGGGTTGCTGGACACCGAGAGCTTCGACACGATCACCGGCAACACCCTCGACTGGATCGTCGTCGAGCTGGGCTGGCTGTTCGTGCTCGCGGCGAGCGGGTTCGTGTTCTTCGTCCTGTGGCTCGCACTCAGCAAGTACGGCCGGATTCCCCTCGGCAAAGACGGGGAGACGCCCGAGTTCCGCACCGTCAGCTGGATCGCCATGATGTTCAGTGCGGGCATGGGCATCGGCTTGATGTTCTTCGGCGTCGGTGAGCCACTGAGCCACTACATCGACGAGCCACCGGGCACCGTCGGTGGCACCGGCACCGCAATGGCGACCTCGATGTTCCACTGGGGCCTGCACCCGTGGGCGATCTATGCGGTGGTCGGGCTGGCCATCGCATACGGAACGTTCCGGAGAGGTCGCAAGCAGCTGATCAGTGCTGCGTTCATTCCTCTTCTGGGTCATCGCGCGGAAGGTCCGCTCGGGAAATTCATCGACATCCTCGCCCTGTACGCGACCCTTTTCGGTACCGCGGCGTCGCTCGGTCTCGGCGCGTTGCAGATCGGGTCGGGGTTCGAGGTCACCGGCTGGCTCGAGACGGCCGGCGTTGCCCTGCTCGTCGGGATCGTCGCGATCCTGACCCTGGCCTTCATCGCCTCGGCGGTATCCGGAGTCGCCAAGGGCATCCAGTGGTTGTCGAACATCAACATGGTCCTCGCGGTCGTCCTCGCGCTGTTCGTCTTCGTGTTCGGGCCGACCGTGTTCATCCTCAATCTGATCCCGACGACCCTCGGGGCGTATGCGGCAGACTTCGCCCAGATGTCGGCCCGGACCGCCGCATCCAACGGCCCGGCCGGGGAGTGGCTGTCGAGCTGGACGATCTTCTATTGGGCGTGGTGGGTGTCGTGGGCGCCCTTCGTCGGGATGTTCCTCGCCCGCATCAGCCGCGGCCGGACCATCCGCGAATTCGTCGTCGGGGTGATGCTCGTCCCGAGCGTCGTGAGTCTGCTGTGGTTCGCGGTCTTCGGAGGCGCGGCGATCAGTCAGCAGGAGGACGGACTCGACGTCGCGGGAGCGGAGAACGTGGAAGGACAGTTGTTCGGCATGCTCGGCAACCTTCCGCTGGTCGGTGTCTCCACCGTCGTCGTCATGGTGCTCGTGTCCATCTTCTTCGTCTCCGGCGCGGACGCGGCGTCGATGGTGATGGGAAGTCTCACCCAACGCGGCACCTTGCGGCCGAGTCCCTGGATAGTCGCCTTCTGGGGTGCACTCACCGGTGGCGTCGCGGCGCTGCTGCTGTGGACCGGAGGCGCCAATGCTCTCAACGCCCTCCAGACGATGACCATCATCGCGGCGGTGCCGTTCGTGGTGGTCATGATCGGTTTGTGCGTGTGCCTGTATCGCGACCTGTCCACCGATCCGCTCATCGTGGGTGAACGGGCGCGACGGCACACGTTGCGCCAGATCGACTGACTGCTCCGCCCCGAACAACGACTGCCGTCCCGCGCACCGGACGGCAGTAACGAGTTGCAAGATCATCCGCGCGCCTGCACGGGCATGTCCGTGACCCGCAGTACCGTGACCGCTGCCCGCCTTTGCTCTTCGAGAGGAGTGCGCGTGACCGAGAACGACCGTTTCGATGAGGTCCTGGACCGGGACTGGAACCGGTTCGGTGAGAACCTGGCCGACCGCATAGTTGCTCTGGCCGGCACCGGGTCCATCGGAATCAGCATGGACACCGCGCACGGACCGGCGACCTACGCGCGGATCCAGCCGATGCCCGACGGTCGTGTGCAGGTCGCTGTCGCCGGTGCCGATACCGTCACTCGCTCGGTGGCACACGCCGACGAACTCGCTCGTCACGTCGTGTCCGTGCTGCGAGGCCACCGCAACGTGGTGCATCCGATCTTCCTGCACACCGATGACGCGCTCGCCGACGGCGCCCTGCGCGACCGGGTGAAGGACACGTTGTCTCGTCGTCTGGGCCGCCCGGCGCCGGTGGACGCCGACGGTGACTTCGTGCTCGTCCTCGACTCGCACGCCGTGTTCGTCGTCGTCGACCGTCCCGCGCACCGCGTCCAGTTGTGGGCGCCGCTGCTGCACGGTATCGCCGAACGGTCCGGTGCGGCCGACGCCCTCGTCGATCTCAACCGGGACTGGCCTCACATCAAGGTGGTGCTGGTGGAGGATCGGCTGGTCGCGACGGTCGACATGCTCGGCGATCCGTTCGTTCCCCGCCACTTGAACGACCTTCTCGAAATGCTGAAGGTCTTCCTCGGCACCGTGGATGCGCGGTTCGCGCGCCGATTCGACGGGATGCGTTACATCGGCGAGGTCGACTCGGACCTCATGGATCCCGACCTCATGGACCCCGATGTCATCGATCCCGACATCGAAGAGACGGTCCTGGACGAACCACCGTCATGATCCCGGTCAGCGCCAGCTGGGCAACCACAGCTGCGAGTTCCATTGCTCGATCGAGATGGGCACGGCCGTGAGGATGGGCCACAACCACACGAAGTTCGCGACCACCAAGCCGAGGTAGAGGCACACCGCCAGCAGGCCGACGGTGCGCCGTTTCGGTGAGGCGTGCCGGCCCCCGAGGATGTCGCCGAGGGTGAGAGCCACGGCCATCGCGAGGAAGGGCGCCATCGGGACCGCGTAGAAGTAGTACATCTGACGGTCGAGCGAGGCGAACCACGGCAGCAGCCCGGCGCCGTACCCGGTGAGGACGGCTGCCCAGCGCCAGTCGCGGCGGATGAACATCTGCCACAGTCCCCAGCCGAGAACGGGCAGCGACACCCACCACAACGCCGGGGTACCGATCAGCATCACCGCTTTGACGCACTGCTCGGCACCGCAGCCGGAGACGTTCTCACCGTCGGCGAAGTAGTACAGCATCGGACGCAGGCCCATCGGCCACGTCCACGGCTTCGACTCCCACGGATGCTGGTTGCCCGCCGAATTCGTGAGGCCGGAGTGGAACTGGAGAACGTTCGCGCTGTAGTACCACAGCGACCGCACCGCGTCGGGTACGAACCAGAACGCGCTGTCGTGGCCGATCTGGTTGCCGACCGCGTGCCGGTCGACGCCGGTTTCGCTCGCGAACCACGACCAGTAGGTCGACAGGTACACGAGCAGGGGCACCACCACCAGCGCGTACAGAGCGGGCGGGATGTCGCGCAGCGTCGTCCCGATCCAGGGACGGCGCACCCCGTAGGAACGGCGTGCGGCAAGGTCGAACGCCACGGACATCAGTCCGAAGAACGCGATGAAGTACAGGCCGGACCATTTGGTGCCGATCGCGAGCCCCAGCATCACGCCGGCCCCGAACCGCCACCACCGCACACCGAACCGAGGTCCCCACGCGCTGTCGCCGATCCGGCCCTCCGCCTGCACGCGTCTGATGCGGGCCCGGATGTCGTCGCGATCGACGACCAGGCAACCGAACGCGGCGACGACGAACACCGCCTGGAAGATGTCGAGCATTCCCAGTCGTGACGACACGAACGTGACGCCGTCGACGACCAGGAGCAGCCCCGCGACACCGCCGAGCATCGTCGAGCGGGTCATGCGGCGCACGATGCGCACCACCAGCAGGACGAGCACCACACCGGCGACCGCCGACGAGAAACGCCAGCCCCACCCGTTGTAGCCGAACAGCGCCTCGCCCACCGCGATCAGCTGTTTTCCGACCGGGGGATGCACCACCAGGCCGTAACCGGGGTTGTCTTCGATCCACCCGCCGGTGAGCACCTGCCACCCCTGCGGCGCGTAATGCTTCTCGTCGAAGACGGGTGTCTTCGCGTCGGTCGGGTAGTGGAGCATGGTGAACCGGGTGATCGCCGCGAGCGCGGTGACGAACGCCGTGACTATCCATCCGCGTGCCCGGTCGGTGGGTGCGGGGTCGGGTGGCGGGACGAGCGGCCCGGGGCTGAGGAGGCGACGGTCCGGGGCCGGGGAAGGGCGGTGGTCCGTCACGGTCACGTCCCGATCGTAGGCTGAACCCCATGCAGGCAGTAAATCCGGCGAAGGCCGAGAGCTCCGGACAGGGACGACTCGTGCTGGCAGCCACACCGATGGGCCAGATCGGGGACGCATCGAAACGACTCTGCGACGCCCTCGGTACCGCCGACGTCATCGCGGCCGAGGACACACGCCGCACCCGTTCCCTTGCCGCCGCCCTCGGTGTCACCATCACGGGCCGGGTGGTCAGTTTCTACGACCAGGTCGAGGTGTCGCGACTGCCGGGCCTGGTCGCGGATGTGGAAGCCGGTCTGACGGTGCTTCTGGTCACCGATGCCGGCATGCCGTCGGTCAGCGACCCCGGATACCGGCTCGTGGCGGCCTGCGTCGAGGCGGGCCTGCCGGTGACGTGCCTGCCGGGCCCGTCCGCGGTGACGACAGCGCTCGCACTGTCGGGGTTGCCGGTCGAGCGGTTCTGCTTCGACGGCTTCCCGCCGCGTAAACCAGGACAACGCCGTGCCTGGCTGGCCTCGCTCGCGACCGAGGCACGTGCCGTGGTCTTCTTCGAGGCGCCGCACCGGCTTGCCGCATGTCTGGCCGACGCGGTCGAGGTGCTGGGCGGGGAACGGCGCGCGGCGGTCTGCCGTGAGCTGACCAAGACGTACGAGGAAGTCCGGCGGGGGACCTTGGCGGAACTGGCCGACTGGGCCGTCGAAGGTGCGCGCGGTGAGATCACGGTCGTGCTCGAAGGCGCCGCGGCCGTGCACACCGACCCCGAGGACCTCGTCGACGAGGTGGAACGCCTCGTCGCGGACGGAATGCGACTGAAGGAAGCCTGCGCCGAGGTGGCGGGGAGCAGGGTGTCGAAGCGGGAACTGTACGACGCCGTGCTCGACGCGCGACGCACCTGAGACGAGGAAACCCCGGCGGGTGGGCCTACACTTTCCCGGTCGAATCGAGGACCAGGGGAGTAGATGAACGCGCTGAACGACTTTTTCGTCAAGACAGCGGAGGTGGTCTGGGGTCCGTTCCTGCTGATTCCGCTTCTGTTGGGCACCGGTCTGGTGCTGACCATCCGCCTGCGCGGTGTGCAGTTCCGGAAGCTGTGGCCCGCGTTGCGGCTGGGACTGATCACCCGGCACGATCCCGGTGCCACGGAAGGCGACATCTCGCAGTACCAGGCCTTGACCACCGCCCTGGCGGCCACGGTCGGCGTCGGCAACATCGCCGGTGTGGCCACCGCGATCTACTTCGGCGGGCCGGGCGCCCTGTTCTGGATGTGGATCACCGGCCTTGTCGGTATGGCCAGCAAGTACTCCGAAGCGTTCCTCGGCGTGAAGTACCGCCGCGTGGACGCCAGGGGTGAACAGAACGGCGGACCGCAGCACTACCTCGCGCGGGCGATTCCGAACCGGTTCGGCCTGATCCTGAGCCTGATGTTCGCGGTGTTCGCGGTCCTGGCGAGCTTCGGAATCGGCAACATGACGCAGGCGAACACCGTCGCCACCCAGCTCGACGACACGTTCGGCGTACCCACGTGGACCAGTGGTGTCGTGATGGCGGTGCTCGCGGGTGCGGTGCTGCTCGGCGGCATCAAGTCGATCGGCAAGGTGACCGCCGGTTTCGTGCCGGCGATGATCGTTCTGTACGTCGGCGCCGGCATCCTCGTGCTGGCGATCAACATCGGCGAGCTTCCGTCGGCGTTCGCTCTCGTCTTCTCCGACGCGTTCACCGGCACCGCCGCCACCGGCGGGTTCATCGGCTCGGTGTTCATGGTCGCTCTGCGCTACGGCGTCGCCCGCGGCATCTTCTCGAACGAGTCGGGGATGGGCAGTGCGGCGATCGCGGCCGCCGCAGCCCAGACCACGCATCCCGTGCGCCAGGGTCTCGTGTCCATGACGCAGACCTTCATCGACACGATCGTCGTCGTCACCTTCACCGGCATGGTCATCATCACGACCGGCGCGTGGACCACCGGAGAGCGCGGCTCGACCATGACGTCCACGGCGTTCGAAACCGGCCTCGGCGGGGAGTGGGGCGGCTGGATCGTCGCCGTCTCGGTGGTGTTCTTCGCGTTCTCGACGATTCTCGGTTGGTCGTACTACGGGGAGCGGTGCCTCGAACGTCTCGTGGGTTCGCGGGGCGTGCTGCCGTACCGCGCCGTCTTCGTGGTGGTGGTGTTCATCGGCGCGACCACCGAACTCGAGGTGGTGTGGAACTTCTCCGACGTGATGAACGGGCTCATGGCCCTGCCGAACCTGATCGGACTGCTGGTCCTGTCCGGGATGATCGCGCGGGAGACGAAGGCCTACCTCGACCGCGATCCGTATCTGCTCGGAGAGAACCGAACACTCGAGAAGCCGGACAGCGCGTAACCGGCGTGTCCTCGGGGGGTTTCCTCCGCGCGGACCGGGACTACCCCTCATCAGCCCCTATCAGCGCGGAGGCCCCACCCCACCCGGCAAGGGAGCGACCCCTTGCGTGGCATCCACTTTGCCCGCCTCCCGGCGGGTCGTACAAAGGCCCAACCGCGCGGAACGGGTATCATCCCAGCTCAGCTGCGGTGAGGAATTATTCCGCAGCGGACAGATAGGACCCGATCCGCGAGGAAACGGGAGGTGAAAGGGCGCGGAAAAGATGTCGGAGACCAGCCGAAAACCTGGCGCAGCCCAGCGGCAGTTCTTCGCCGACCAACTCCGCATGCTGTTCGCCGCTGCCGGCCGTCCCGCACTGAAGAAGGTGGTGTCGGAAGCTGCTGCGGTGGCCAGAGCGATGGGCACCGACCGCGTCGTGTCCGTTCAGCGCGTGAGCGACTGGCGGAGCGGGAACCGGTTACCCGCCAGTTTCGAATCGGTCCACCCGGTACTGGTCGTCCTCATCCGCGCGGCTCGCGACCTCAACTCCGAGCCACCCGTCACCGGGTTGTACTCACTGAAACAGTGGGAGTCCTGGTGGACCAACGCCCGGGGACAGTCCGGCGCACCCCGCGCCGAGAAAACGCCGCCGTCGGTGCCGCAGGGCATGCGCCCCTACAAAGGGCTCGCGTCGTATCAGGAGAAGGACGCCCGGCTGTTCTTCGGCCGCACCCAGAGCGTGCGGGCACTCGCCGACGTCGTGACCGCGGCGCACGGTCAGGGCCCGGTCATCGTCACCGGCGCGTCGGGCGTCGGCAAGTCCTCGCTCGTGCGTGCGGGCGTGATCCCGCAGATCTGCGGAGGATCGGACTGCCGATCACTGGTCCTGACCCCGGGCACCCACCCCGTCGCACGGCTGACGGAACTGCTCCCGGGACTCGCCGAGGTCGAGGACCGCACCGACCCCGCCGCCGTGCAAGCGGCGTTGCGCGCCGAACTCGCGCGGATGTCGGCGTCCACGCTGCTCATCGTCGTCGACCAGATCGAAGAGCTGTTCACCCAGTGCACCGACCCTGCCGAGCGCACCGAGTTCCTGCGACTGCTCGAGATCGCCGCGACCGGACACGTCGGTGACGCC
The DNA here is from genome assembly GCF_042730335.1 of Rhodococcus sp. NPDC060084. Classification (NCBI taxonomy): domain Bacteria; kingdom Bacillati; phylum Actinomycetota; class Actinomycetes; order Mycobacteriales; family Nocardiaceae; genus Rhodococcus; species Rhodococcus sp. NPDC060084. The sequence goes on along the minus strand of NZ_JBHWWX010000039.1, from coordinate 15,154 downwards.
CCGGCCATCGTCGTCGCGACGATGCGGTCGGATTTCTACGACAAGGCCGTCACCTGCCCTGTTCTTGCCCGCGCACTCGAACGTCGCACCAAGACCGTGCAGCCTCTCGAACGCTCCGACCTGGTCGAAGTCATCACCGTGCCCGCACGGATGGTGGGCGTGCGACTCGAGGCGGGCCTCGTCGACCTGATCCTGCACGATCTCGGGGGTCTGGCGGACGGCGAGATCAGCGGCAAGGAACTGCCGTTGCTCTCGCACCTGCTCGACACCCTGTGGGACAAACGCTCCGGCGGGGCCCTGACGGTCGCGGCGTATCGCGCGACGGGCGGTGTACGCGGTTCCATCGCCGCGAGTGCGGAACGTGCGTGGGAGAAACTCGACGAAGCCGATCGTGCGCTGGCCCGGGCCATGCTCGTGCACCTCGTGTACGTGACGGCGACGGGCACCGACGTCAAGATCGCCCGCCCGCTGCCCGAACTACTTGCGGTCGCGGGTGGCAACCGCGACGCCGCGGCGCGCGTCGTCGACCATTTCGTGTCTGCTCGCGTGCTGGTCGCGGATGCCGGAAGCGTCGAACTCATCCACGACGCGGTGATCGACGCGTGGCCGCGCCTGAAATCCTGGATCCAGGACGACCGGGCCGATGCCGCGCTGCGGCAGAGGATCGAAGCCGACGCGGTGACCTGGATCGAGAGCGGTCGCAACAAGGGGCTTCTCTATCAGCGCGGGCGTATGGACGTCGTGGCCGAACAGAATCCCAGTCTCGGCGACCCGGGGTCTGCGCCGCGCACGGACGACGTGGTCGCACTCAGTCCGAACGCCGTGGAGTTCCTCGATGCGTCGAGGAGACAGATCGCCTGGCTGGGTAGAAGGCGACGCGCCATCATCGCGGTTCTGGCACTCGCGGCGCTGGTCGCGCTGGTGATGAGCGGGGTCGCCTGGGTGGCGAAGGGGCGCGCGGAGGCAGAACGCAGCACCGCGCAGTTCCAGCAGATCATCGCGTTGTCCGACTCCATGCGTGACGAGGACCCGACCACGTCGTCACACCTCGCGCTGGCGGCCGCTCACCTGCGGCCCGACAGCGACGTGGCGTATTCGCGGCTCATCGCGACCCAGGGGGTTCCCCTCGCCAACACCCTCAGGGGGCATACCGGGCCGGTGTACAGCACCGCCGTCTCCCCGGACGGTTCGGTGCTCGCCTCGGCGAGCGACGACGGTACCGTCCGTCTCTGGTCGCTCGGAAAGGACTCCGGGCCGGCGGTGATCGGCGATCCGCTCCAGCTGTCCTCGAAGTACATGGCGTCGGTGTCCTTCAGTCCGGACGGCCGATACCTCGCCGCCGGTGGCGGCGACGGTGCGGTGTGGATCTTCGATATCTCCGATCACGCCGCACCGAGGCCGGTACTGGACCAGGAGATCTTCGCCTCGGGCGCCGTCCACAACGTGAGGTACGGACCGTCGGGCCGTGTGCTCGCCGTGCCCTACGACGACGGTACGGTCGCGCTCCTCGACACGTCCGATCCGACGTCGGGGCGTTTTCCGGTGGCCTCCGTCCGCGGCCACGAGGGCGCGGTGCGGACCGTTGCCTTCCGGCCGGACGGGGCAGTGATGGCCACATCCAGCGACGATCGCACCGTGCGGCTCTGGGACGTCACCGACCGGGCAGCACCGGTTCCCCTGGGCGAGCCGCTGCGCGGATTCGAGGACGTCGCGCACTCGGTCGGGTTCAGCGGCGACGGCAGGACCCTGGCGGCCAGCAGCGACGACGGCGTGTTGCGCCTGTTCGACACCAGCGATCCGAGGGCCCCATATCCCGTCGGGGTTCCTGTGCGCGCCCACACCGGCGGTGTCTGGAGTATCGCGTTCCTCCCGGACGGCCGGACGCTGGCCAGTGCGTCCTGGGACGGCACCGCGAAACTCTGGGACATCGACCCCGAGGAGCGGTACCTCGACGAAATCAGTCCCGCGCTGACCGGTCACGGCGGCGGTGTCGCGACCCTCGCGATCACTCCGGACGGAGACACGGTGATCACCGGAGGTCAGGACGCCAACCTGCGGGTCTGGACGATGCCGCACACACGGATCTCCGTCGTCGATGCGGCATTGACCAAGCCGTCCGTCAGCCGCGCCGGGGATCTCGTCGCCACCGGCAGCTACGGCCCGACGGTGTCGTTGTGGCGAGTCGACGATGCCGGGGACTGGGACCGCGCGGGAGGCGTGACCCTGCCCCGCCCGCTCGGCGGTGCCTACGTGTGCGCGTTGTCGCCCTCCGGCACCGTTCTCGCGACGGCACCCACCTCCGGCGGGAGCGTCCAACTCTGGGATGTCCGCGATCCCGCCGACCCGCGACCGTTTGCCGATCCTGTTCCGCTGGGCACCCGGTTCACCTCGTCTCTCGCGTTCTCACCGGACGGCGCGACTCTGGTGACCGGTGCCGACGACTTCTCGGTGCAGTTGTGGGACATCGCCGACCCCGCAGCGCCGGTGCCGTGGGGAGATCCGCTCACCGGTCCCGAGAATCTGGTCCGTACCGCCGTGATCAGCCCGGACGGCCGGAGCCTCGTCGTAGCGAGCGCGGACAGCAGCATCTACGCGTGGGATATCGCCGACCCGCGGGCTCCCATCCCCACCACGGTGTCCGGCGGGCACGATGCCGGAGTCAACGCCGCGGCATTCGGGCGCGAAGGGAACGTGCTGGTCACCGGCAGCGACGATCACGGAGTTCTGATGTGGGATCGGGACGTCGCCGGGAACTTCACCGCGCGACCCCAAGCGCTTCGCGGCCACACCGGCACCGTGTACTCGGTATCGATCACCCGTGACGGCACCAAAGCCATCAGCGGCAGCGACGACGGGACGATCCGGTTGTGGGACGTGTCCGACGCGGAGGGCATGCGGGAGGTCGGTGGCCCGATCACCGACACCGGGGTCGGACGCTGGCAGGTGGTGTTCCGGCCCAACGGAACGGTTGTGGCAGCGGGCGGCGACGGGGTGCTCCGGATGTGGAATCTCGACGCGGCCGCTGTCGCGCAGCGGGTCTGCCGCTCTACGTCCGGACGGGTCAGCGACATCCTGCCGCGGTTCGATCTGCCCGCACCCGCTCGCGAGGTGTGCTGAGCGCGAGGATGCTCGCCGCCTTGTCGAGGCATTCCTGCCATTCGGCGTCGGGGTCCGAATCGATCGTGATCCCGCCGCCGACGCCGAGCACGCAGGTTCCCGCACCGAATTCCACGGTGCGGATCGCGACGTTCAATTCGGTGCCCGCGAGCGGACTCGACATGCCGACGGTGCCGCAGTAGACGCCGCGGGAGTGCGGTTCCCACTGCCGGAGCAGGTCACGAGCGCGGATCTTGGGACATCCGGTGACCGACGCCGGCGGGAACGCCGCGTCGAGAAGATCCGCGGTGGTGACGCCGGGCCGCGACCGGGCCGCCACCGTCGAGACCAGGTGCCACACCCCGGGCGCCGGGCGGACCGCCAGTAGTTCTTCGACGGTGACGCTGCCGGTCTCCGCGACCCGGCCCAGGTCGTTGCGAACCAGGTCGACGATCATGATGTTCTCCGCCACGTCCTTCACCGATGCCCGCAGCAGTGCCGGGTCGGCGGACAGCGGGAGCGTGCCCTTGATGGGGCTCGAGCGCAGGGCGTCGCCGTGACGGGAGACGAACAGTTCGGGCGAGAGCGACGCGACGGCGCCCCACGGTCCTTGCAGGTATGCGGCACGCGCGGGTGCGGTCCGCGCGACTGCGGCGGTGAAGAACGCCAACGGGTCTCCCGTCCACGTACCTGTGAAGCGCGTGCAGACGCACGTCTGGTACACCTCGCCGGCGCGGATCGCGTCGAGGCACTGCTCCACACCGCGTCGGTGCGTCTCGCGGTGCGGCGGCGACCAATCGATGTGCCAGAACCTCTCCCGGACCCGGGGTTCCACGACGGCGGCAGCCAGGTCGGACGGGCACGGAGCAGCACCGAGGGTCTCGTACCACCAGCACCCGTCGGCATCGAGCCTGAGCACGGTGTCGGTCCAGCCACCCGCCGCGGCGGGCAGCCCGGAGTGTTCCGGCGACGGACTGGACGCAGACCCGTCCGGGTAGGCGAGATAACCGATCCAGCCGCCGCCGACGGCCGGGCCCCCGGGCGTACGCGCCTCCCGGATATCCGGGCACGCGAAGGCTTCGGAGGGGTCGACCGCGCCGGTGGCCAGGGACGGTGCGATCAGGGCGGCCGAGCCGAACCAGTCGCCCGTCACCGCCGCGGGAGGCGGCACCCCGAGGTTCCGCGCGCGTTCCGCGAGGGAGGCGAGAACCTGAGCGGGAGTGCCACCGCGCCCGAGCCGTTCCATCCGCATGGCTCGAGCTTGTCAGATCGCCCCGGCAGCCCCCGGGTGAGCCCCGAGATGCGCGAGCTTGTCGGGGTTGCGTACCACGTACACGCCCGTGATCAGGTCGTTGTCGATCTCGAACTGGAGGACGAGATCGAGTTCTTCACCCGAGTACACGAGCAGTCCCGGCATGTTGCCGACCGGGACGGCCTCGATTCTCATGTCCGGCAGCGGGTGCCGCACGAGCCCGCCGAACAGCCGCGCCACTCGGGCCGCGCCGATCACCGGAACCCTGGCTGCGGTGGCCTTGCCTCCTCCGTCCGCGATGTACACGACGTCGGGTGCCAGCAGTTGCAACAGAGTGTCGACGTTGCCGGTGGTGGCGGCGGCCAGGAATTCGACGACCACTCGGTTCGCCTCCTCGCCCGCGGGAGTGAACCGGCGGCGGCGCGCACGGACGTGTTCACGCGCTCGGTGGGCAATCTGCCGCACGGTGTCCTCGCGGCGGTCGACGGTCTCGGCGATCTGGACGTGGTCGAATCCGAACACCTCACGCATCACGAACACTGCACGTTCGAGCGGACTCAACGTTTCCAGGACCAGCAGCATCGCCAGCGACACCGACTCGGCGAGTTCGATCGCCCCGGAGGCATCCGGCACTGTGAGCACAGGCTCGGGAAGCCACGGGCCCACGTATTCCTCGCGGCGACGCCGCGCCGAGCGCAGACTGTTGAGCGCCTGACGGGTCACGATCTGAGCCGCGTATGCACGCGGGTTGTCGACCGCGGCCCGATCGGTGCCGGCCCAGCGCATGAAACTGTCCTGGAGGACGTCTTCACTGTCGGCGACGCTCCCGGTGATCTCGTACGCGATCGAGAACAACAGCCCCCGGTGTTCGGTGAAGACGTCCTCTGCCGTCACTGCGCACTCCTCGCGGGTCGAATGAGGCCGCCGCCCTGACCTTCCGCCGATCGGAGGTCGCGGCCCCGAGCCTGTCGTCGCATCGACAGGATCGTCCCACGCAATATCGATTCCTTCACCGGTGCGACGACCCGGCCACGCAGCGAGAACGCGGAGGGGCTGTCGTCACGTGCGGTGAACTGCACCGCGCCGCGTCCGCGTCCGAGCGAGAGACATTGGGCGACGAACCTCAGCGACAGCGGCGAGGGTGAACGGCCTTGCAGGATCTCCCAGACGGTGTCGGCACCGTGCGCGCCGAGCGGCATCGCGGCCTGGCAGCTCATCCGGATATGGTCCCGGCCCGCGACGGTCACTGCGTCGCCGACACCCACCACGGCGGTGCCGTCCGCCGACTGCAGGCCGGCGTCGACGCGCAGCCTGCCGGAGGCGTCCACCGGCAGCCCGCTGCGACGGGCGAGGTCGGGAACCGAGAATCCGCCGGCCCAGACGACGAGCGCAGCGGGGATCGCGGTGCCGTCGTCGAGGAGTACCGCGTCCTCGGTCAGGCGCGTCGCATGCACGCGCGGCCGCACGTCGATACCGAAGCTGTCCAATGTGCGGTTCACGTACTGCCGGGTGCCGTCCGGAAAGCCCGCGCCCGGGTCACCGACGAGGCTGTAGTCGGCCCCGGGATGTTCGGACGCGAGTTCGGCGGCGGCTTCGATGCCGGTGAAGCCCCCACCCACGACCACAACCGGCGCGTGGGCGGGAAGTTCGGCGAGCGCGGTGTGCAGCGCTGTCGCAGATTCGAGGTCGGAGACGGAGAACGCTCTTTCCATCCCGGGCACGGCGCTCGTTGCCGGGCCGCTTCCGACGGCGTACACGACGGCGTTGCACCGCAGTGCCGTGCCGTCGGTGAGCGTTACCGCGTCGGGTTCGATCCGTTCCGCTGTACCCACCCGCAGCGAGGCGCGTGGGTGCAGTAGGCCGGCGAGGTTGTGGGTGGCAGACCCCGAACCGGCGGCCACCTGGTGCAGTCGGGTCCGTTCGACGAACACCGGCCGCGGATTCACCACGGTCACCGACACCTCGGGGTGGCGTGCCAGCCGATTTGCTGCCGTGACGCCCGCGTACCCCGCGCCGACCACCACCACGTCGAATTGCGTTGTCATCTCGTTCGCCCTTCACTGGGTCCGGATGTGTCACCGATGGGACACCGGTGGAGCGCCGTGTGTGACATCCGATCGCGAATCGCTACGCACGCGGGCTCTGGAAGGTGACGGGGTCACCGCCCGATGCGGTGCTGCCAGGCCTCGAGAGACGCGGACTCGGCCGCGTCGCGCCCCGCGTGGAAACCGTCGGCGTCGATCCCGCGGCTTCGGGACGCCCGGGTAGTGGGGAAGAGACGCCGGAACTCGGTGTCCACCGCTTCCGAGCGGCGCGCCAGGATCGGCGCGAGGGAGGTCACCGGAACGTGCGCGTCGGCGGCGGCACCCGCCGTGGCCCGAGCGTCGGCCTCGCGCAGCCTCTCGCCGACCCGCTTCGCGTAGCCGGTGAGGAACGCGCGGCGGAACGCCGTTGCCGACCCGCCGCGCCGGCCGGCGGTTCCGGCGGCACCGAGAGCGCGGGTCGCCTGTACGAGGAGTGAGGTGAAGAGAAGTTCGACCTGTGCAAGATCTGCCACGGTGCCGACGACGGTCGCGATCTGCACGCGGGTGAACCACACGGTGCGGACCCGATTGGCGTCGCCGATCGCGGTGAGCAGCAGCACCTTCTCTTTGATGTACGGGCCGTCGAGGTGGAGACGCCGGCCGCGCACGGGATCGGTGAGACGAGTGGTACCGGTGAGCAGTGCGGAGCCGAGCGCGTACCGCGTCACGAGTTCCTGCGCTTTCGCAGTGAGCGCCTCGGCCTCGTCGGGGAAGTCGGTGGATTCCGCTTTCGACAGCAGACCGCGGATGCGGTCGAGCACGCGTGGATCGGGTGCGGCCTCTGTGGTGTCGCCGGGAGTGCGCAGGGGTGGCCACTGCGAGGGTGGGGCATCGAGCCGGGTGAACGCCGGTAGGTACTTCCAGGTGAAGGCCAGCCCGTCGACCTGGTAGCGGGAGATCTCGGGACATGCGTATCGCAGGCCCGTCCAGAGGTCGGGCGAGAGCGCGGCGAGCCGGGCGGGCACCGGGTGCCGTTCGGCGATGGCCTGCACTTGCCGTACCCAGTCGTCGGGAGCGCGTTCGGCGGCCCGGTTACGGCGCGCATCGAAGAGCACGGTGAGCGCGGCGAGCGGGATGTCGGTGTCGTCGCCCGACCTCGCGGTCAGGTGCAGTATGTCGGCGGGTTGCCAGCCGCGCTCGTAGACATCCCCGAGTTCGGCGAGGAGCACCTCGGCGTGCAGCTCGTCTGTTCGAATGTATGTTCTATCGCTCCGCATGAGCGGAGTGTGGCGCACCCCACCGACAGAACCGGTGGGGCGTCGCGAACCTGCTGGTGAGGGCTCAGTCCTCGTCGACGTAGCGCGGGAACACCGGGGACGGTGCGGGGAGCGCGGTGCCCGGCACGAGCCGCGTGGCGATGTCCGCGAACTGCCGGGCGCCGGGGTCCTGGCCGAGCAGATCGAGGATCTTGGCACCGGAATCGGGCATCACCGGCTGAACGAGGATCCCGACGATACGCACGACCTCGAGCGTGACGTAGAGAACCGTCGCCATGCGCTCGGGATCGGTCTTGCGGAGCACCCACGGCTGCTGCGCGGAGAAGTAGCGGTTGGTTTCGCCGAGCACTCGCCAGATCGCCTCGAGGCCGAGGTGCAGTGCCTGCACGTCGAACTCGGCGCGCACCTCGTCGAGCAGTGCGTCGGCCTGCGCGAGCATCGCCTCGTCTTCCGCGGTGAAAGCACCCGGAGTCGGAGCCTGACCGTCGAGGTTCTTGGCGACCATGGTGAGCGAGCGCTGCGCGAGGTTACCGAGGTCGTTGGCGAGGTCGGCGTTGATGCGGCTCGCGATGGCGTCGTGGCTGTAGCTGCCGTCCTGCCCGTACGAGATCTCACGCAGCAGGAAGAAGCGCAACTGGTCGAGACCGAAGCGCTCGACCATCTCGAGGGGATCGACGACGTTGCCCACCGACTTGGACATCTTCTCGCCCTTGTTGAACAGGAACCCGTGCACGAACACGCGCTTGGGCAGTTCGAGGCCCGCGGACATCAGGAATGCGGGCCAGTAGACGGTGTGGAACCGCGTGATGTCCTTGCCGATGATGTGCAGGTCGGCGGGCCAGTAGCGCCGGTAGGACTCGGATTCGGTATCAGGGAACCCGGCACCGGTGAGGTAGTTGGTGAGGGCATCGACCCACACATACATCACGTGCTCGGGATTGCCGGGGACGGGAACGCCCCAGTCGAACGTGGTGCGCGAGATCGACAGATCCTTGAGCCCGCCGGCGACGAAGCTGACGATCTCGTTGCGCCGGGTCGCGGGGGCGATGAACTCGGGCTGTTCCTCGTACAGCTTCTGCAGCCGGTCCTGATACGCCGACAAGCGGAAGAAGTACGTGGACTCCTCGGTCCATTCGACGGGCGTGCCGGTATCGGTGGAGATGCGCGACCCGTCTTCGAGCAACGTCGTCTCGGCGTCGGTGTAGAAGGCCTCGTCGCGGACGGAGTACCAGCCCGCATAGGTGTCGAGATAGATGTCGCCCGCATCGACCATCCGCTGCCAGATCGCCGCGCTCGCCTCGAGGTGGTCCTGGTCCGTCGTACGGATGAACCTGTCGTACGAGATCTTCAGGGCCTTGTCCATCGCCTCGAAGACGTCGGAGTTGCGCGACGCGAGGTCGGTGACGGAGATTCCTTCTTTCGCCGCCGTCTGCTGCATCTTCAGGCCGTGCTCGTCGGTACCGGTGAGGAAGCGGACGTCGAAGCCGTCGAGACGCTTGAACCGGGCGATCGCATCCGTGGAGATGTACTCGTAGGCGTGCCCGATGTGCGGGACGCCGTTCGGATACGCGATCGCGGTGGTGACATAGAACGGCGGGCGGGAGGAATCAGGCGCAGTCATGGTGGCGCTAGTTTATAGGGCGTGAGCAAAGCCCGTCCCGCCCCCGAACCCCCGCAGCCGCTCGCGCCTCTCGTGGACGCCCACACGCATCTCGATGCGTGCGGAGCGCACGACGCCGCGACCACCGCCGCCATCCTGGATCGGGCCGCCGCGGTGGGAGTCGGGCGGGTGGTCACCGTCGCCGACGATCTCGAGGCCGCGAAGTTCGCGGTCGAGGCCGCCCATTGGGACGAGCGCGTGTTCGCCGCGGTGGCGATCCATCCGACCCGTGCCAACAGCCTCGACGACGCGATGCGCGCCGACATCGAGACGCTCGCCGCCGATCCGCGGTGTGTCGCGGTGGGGGAGACGGGCCTGGATCTGTACTGGCCGGGCAAGCTCGACGGCTGCGCCGAACCCGCGGAACAGGAAGACGCGTTCCGCTGGCACATCGATCTTGCGAAGCGCCTGGGCAAGCCGTTGATGATCCACAACCGTGAGGCCGACGCGGACCTGCTGCGTGTGCTCCACGCCGAGGGCGCACCGGAGACGGTGATCTTCCACTGCTTCTCCTCGGACGCGGACATGGCACGCAAGTGCGTCGACGCCGGGTACGTGCTCAGTTTCTCGGGCACCGTGAGTTTCAAGAACGCGAAGGCCCTGCGGGAGGCCGCACCGCTCGTGCCCGGCGACCTCGTGCTGGTCGAGACCGATGCGCCGTTCCTGACACCGCACCCCTTCCGTGGTGCGCCCAACGAGTCGTACTGCCTGCCGTACACGGTGCGGGCGCTCGCGGAGGTGCGGGGCGAGAGCGCCGAGGAACTCGCACACGCGACCACAGCGAACGCCGAACGGGTATACCGACTTTCGTGAACGACACTCACGTGGGCAGCCGCCGCGTGAGACCGTAGGGTTCATGCGCGCCTTCGTCCACACCTCCCGCCCCTCTCGGGTGATCTTCGGGGCGGGGAGCGCAGCGGGTGTCGCAGACGAGGTTCGGCGACTCGGCGGCACGCGGGTGCTGCTGCTCGGAGGCGCCCATGTGGATGCGCAGGCCACCCTCGTGGAAGAGATTCTCGGTCCGCTGATGGTTGCGCGCTTCGACGGGGCGGAGATGCATACGCCCGTCCTGGTCACCGAGCGCGTGATCGTGAGCATGGCCGAGCACTATGTCGATGCGATCGTCGCGGTGGGCGGTGGCTCGACCACCGGTCTCTCGAAAGCGCTTGCGCTTCGTAGCGGGCTGGACCAGGTCATTCTGCCGACCACCTATGCCGGTTCGGAGGTGACGCCCGTACTGGGCGAGACGTCCGAGGGTGTGAAGGTCACGCGTTCGTCTCGGGAGATTCTGCCGGAGACGGTGATCTACGACGTCGACTTCACCGCAACTATGCCGATTCCCCTGGCCGTGACCAGCGCGATCAACGCTCTGGCACACGCGGTGGAGGCACTGTATTCCGAGCATGCGAACCCTGTCGTCGACGCTCTCGCGGTCGAGTCGATCTCGGCGATCGGTCGCGGTCTGCCCGCGCTGGGGGCCGATCTCGCGGACCGCGAGGGCCGGTCGGATCTGTTGCTCGCCGCGTGGCTGGCCGGAACCTGCCTCGCCTCCGTGGGCATGGGCTTGCATCACAAGATCTGTCACGTCCTCGGCGGATCGTTCGGTCTGCCGCACGCCGCGGTGCACACCGTGATGCTGCCGCACGTCATGGCGTACAACGCGGTGTCGGTCCCGCGCGTGATGGAACGGATCGCCGACGCGCTGGTCACTCCGACGGCACCCGCTGGGGTGTACGACCTGATCGCCGCGGCAGGCGGCCCGACGACCTTGGCCGAACTCGGTATGGCCGAAGCGGACCTCGACGAGGCTGCGCGACTGGCGACGGAGAAGCCCTATCCCAACCCGCGTGAGGTGACCCGTGTGGGTGTGCGGCGTCTGCTGGGAGAGGCCTTCGCGGGCACCAGACCGGAGTGAGGCTTTTCCTTGTAGTTGAACCTACAACCATCTTTTGTTAGCTTGGTTGTCGCGTCAACTATTTGTCGCGTCAAGCGCTGGGGCCGTCGGCTCCGCCCATCGAAAGGCCCCCTGTGAACAGCACGCTCGCTCGCGACATCGGAATCCTGGTCGCCCGTCTCGGCATCGGCATCATCTTCTTGGTCCACGGCCTCCAGAAGCTCAACGTCTGGGGATACGAGGGCACCAAGGCCGGCTTCGAGGGTATGGGTGCGCCGATCCCTGCCGTCACCGCGTTCGTGGCCACGTGGGTGGAGGTGCTCGGCGGGCTCGCGCTGATCCTCGGCGTCCTCGTCCCGGTGTTCGGGGTCCTGCTGTTCCTCGTCATGGCCGGTGCCTTCTTCATCGCGCACGTCGACAACGGCGTGTACGCCGCGGACGGTGGATTCGAACTCGTCACCGCACTCGGGCTCGGGGCGCTGCTGCTCGCCGTCGTCGGGGCGGGTGCATTCAGCGTGGACCGCTTCCTCGCGCCGAAGATTCCGCTGCTCCGCGCCGCGTAACCGCGAGGGCGACGAGAGGCTGCGGGTGCACCACCCGCAGCCTCTTTTGCTGTCCGATTCCCGCAGATTCGGCGGGCTTTGCCGTCGAATGTTCCGTGAAATGCATCGGCATATCGGAAAGCTGTAAGACGCGTCACACGCCTCCCATATCGGACATTCACACCATTGTCGGCACATCGTTTATATGCGGCTTCCAATCACGAAATGTAACCTCGGGAATTTCGTAGTAAACGCAGGTAGAGGGCATCGGGTTGCCATAACAATATCGGTTCGTTACCGTGCTGTAATCACCGTCGTCTTCTGACTGGAATTGTTGTGTCACCTCTCAATAAGATCAACTCTACGAAATCCCCGGTGTTATTCGCCGTGATCGCCGCACTGCTTGTGACGCTTGTGGCAGGTGGGATAACGGCGGTCGTCAAGCATAAAGACTTGACGCTCGACATCGACGGAGAGACCAGGGCCTTCGGGACCATGAGCTCCACCGTCGGCGACATTCTCGAGGACGCCGGTTACGCCGTCGGCGAGCACGATGTCGTCGCGCCCGCTGTCGATGCGAAGGTCTCCGACGGCGACACGCTCGTGCTGCGTCGGGCCCGGGAGATCCAGCTGACCGTGGACGGGGAGAGCCGTTCGGTGTGGACGACGGCACTCACTGTCGACGAGGCGCTCGACCAGTTCCGGCTGGGCGACGACGTCTACGTGTCGGCATCGCGTTCGCATCGTCTGCCCCTCGAAGGTTCTGATCTCGAGGTCGTGAGCCCCAAGAATGTGCGGTTGGCCGACAACGGCGCTCCCGCCGCAGAGGTCCGGGTCGCCGCGCCCACCGTCGGCGATCTCCTCGAGAGCCAGAACCTGTCCCTCGAGCAGGCCGACTCGGTCAATCACCCGCTCGACGCCCCGCTTGCCGAAGGCATGGAAGTGGTGGTGACCCGCGACCGCGTCGAGTCCCGCACCGAGCGCATGCCCATCGGTCAGCCCGAAAACAGGGTCGACGATCCCGGCATGTTCGAAGGTGAGATCGCCCACGACAACCCCGGTACGCCGGGCGAGCGTGAGATCACCTTCGACGTGCACACCGTCAACGGCGTGGAGGTCGGACGCACCGAAACCGCATCGAACGTCCTGACCGAGCCCGCACCCGCCGTGGTGCGCGTGGGCACGAAGCCGAAGCCCGCGCCTCCGGCTCCGCCCGCCGCTCCCGCATCGGGACGCGGTTCGACCTGGGATTCGCTCGCACAGTGCGAGGCCACGGGCAACTGGGCTGCCAACACCGGTAACGGGTTCTACGGCGGTCTCCAGTTCACCCAGCAGACCTGGGCGGCATTCGGCGGAACCCAGTACGCTCCGCGGGCCGATCTCGCGACCCGCGAGCAGCAGATCGCGGTCGCCGAGAAGGTTCAGGCCGGTCAGGGCTGGGGCGCGTGGCCTTCGTGCACCAGCAAGCTCGGGCTGCGCTGAGTGCTCCCGATGACCTCGTGGTGCGCATGACGCCCCGGCCCGTGCGCTAGGTTCGCCTCGTGCCAGCAGATTCTCCAGACGCCACCCCGGCTTCTCCCCGCGGCCTTGCCGCATTGCTCGGACCCGCAGAGGTCCGCGCCCTCGCGGAGGAGTTCGGGGTGCGTCCGACCAAGCAGCTCGGACAGAACTTCGTCCACGACGCCAACACGGTGCGTCGCATCGTCAATGTCGCCGGTGTCGGCCGCGACGATGTGGTGCTCGAGGTCGGGCCGGGCCTGGGTTCTCTCACCCTCGCTCTGCTCGACGTCGTCGATCGGGTGGTGGCCGTCGAACTCGATCCGAGGCTCGCCGAGCGCCTCCCGGGCACGGTCGCGGAGCGTGCGCCCGAACTGGTGGACCGGCTCGACGTCGTGCACATGGACGCGATGAAGGTGCTGCCCCGAGATCTGCCGGCGGCGCCGACCGCGTTGGTGGCGAACCTGCCGTACAACGTCGCAGTGCCCGTTCTTCTACACCTGTTCTCCGAGTTCCCTTCCATCCGTACGGCATTGGTGATGGTGCAGTCCGAAGTGGCTGATCGCCTCGCGGCCGAGCCGGGAGGCCGGATCTACGGGGTGCCGAGTGTGAAGGCGCGGTTCTTCGGAGACGTCCGGAGAGCGGGCGCCGTGGGGCGTGCGGTCTTCTGGCCGGTGCCGAAGGTCGAATCCGGACTGGTTCGCGTCGATCGGTACGCCGAGCCGCCGTGGCCGACCGACACCGCGCATCGGAAGAAGGTGTTTTCTGTGGTCGATGCTGCATTTGCGCAGCGCCGCAAGACATTACGTGCTGCACTGAGCACGTGGGCGGGCTCTCCCGCGGAAGCGGAGCGTCGCCTGGTCACGGCGGGAATCGACCCGTCCACCCGGGGGGAGAAGCTCGACGCCGCCGCGTTCGTGCGACTCGCGTCCGTGGAATAAATATGTGATCCAGCTCACTGATGCTGGTGGGGCGCCGCCCGTATGTGATCTACTGATCTCGGTCGTTGGATATTGTGTTTGTGGTTAGCCCCTCGCACATTTCTGGTTGCGAGCGGATGCGATTAGCCACCACGGAATCGTCTCAATCGTGTAGTGACAGGCCCGGGAGGCACACAGTCTCCCGACGAGACAGGACAGTGTTTACGCGTCCTGCCTGCTTTAAGGAATGCAGAATGACTGAAGGTACCGTGAAGTGGTTCAACGGCGAAAAGGGCTTCGGCTTCATTGCCCCGGCCGACGGCTCCGCTGACGTCTTCGTGCACTTCTCCGAGATCCAGGGCGGCGGCTTCCGCAGCCTCGAGGAGAACCAGCGCGTGAGCTTCGAGATCGGCCAGGGCCAGAAGGGCCCGCAGGCCACCGGCGTCACCGTTATCGGCTGACACCAACTTTCTCCGGCTGGGCCGGCACCCGTTCTCGGGTGCCGGCCCAGCTGTTTTCGTCTGGGGGACAGTCGATTCCGGCGAGGTCTGCCGACTCGCTCGTGGTCTACGACTTCCTCTCGGGTCAGCCGTGTGGCGGTGTGAGCCCACCCACCATGCACTGGCGGGCGTTGTCTATCTGTGATCTAATGGAACTTGGTCGTAGGTAGTGTGTTTGTGGTTAGCCCTCGCACATTTCTGGTTGCGAACGGATGCGGTACCACCCACGGAATCGTTTCAAATCGTGTAGTGACAGACCCGGGAGACATTCAGTCTCCCGACGAGACAGGACAGTTTTTGCGCGTCCTGCCTGCTTTAAGGAAATAAAATGACTGAAGGTACCGTGAAGTGGTTCAACGGCGAAAAGGGCTTCGGCTTCATTGCTCCGGCCGATGGATCCGCTGACGTCTTCGTGCACTTCTCCGAGATCCAGGGCGGCGGCTTCCGCAGCCTCGAGGAGAACCAGCGCGTGAGCTTCGAGATCGGCCAGGG
>NZ_JBHWWX010000038.1:0-44203 GCF_042730335.1 Rhodococcus sp. NPDC060084 | reverse complement strand
GCCCCGCTTCGTTCGTCGTCCGCACTCACTCGGCGGGCGGTTCAACCGGGCGCGGAGATCAGCCTCCGCTGGACTCGTAGGCGTCCGTCGCGCGCTGCAACCGTTCCAGCGCCCGGCCGTACGCGGCGAAGTCACCGCTGCTCTGCGCCTCGGCCAGCTCGCTGAGTGCGGCATCCAGTTCGGCAACCGCGGCGTCGCGGCCCGCCGGGATCGGCGCAGCCGGCGACGGCTGGTCGCCGGGCGCCGGCTCGGCAGCACCTTGCACGGCTTCCTCACGCGCCTCGTCCTCGACTTCGGCGGTCGGGAGAGCCACCCCGCCCGGAGCGGTGGCGGCATCGCCCACGCCTGCACCGAACACCTGGTCGAGCGCTGCCGCGAGGGTCGGCGCGTAGCCGATCCGCACGCCACCACCGGTACCCGGCTCCCGGTAGCTCACGAGCACCCGCGAAAGCTGCGGGAACGTCGAGGTACTACCCGCCGTCGGGTTGCGTTCGGTGTACATCGGCTGCACGTAGAGGATCCCGCCTTCGGCGATCGGCAACGTGAGCAAGTTGCCGTACTGGATCCGGTTCGATCTCTCGAGCAGCGTGCGTTCGGAGGCGACACGCGTGTCGGAGATCATCGCGTTCTGCGTTTGTTCCGGACCGAAAGTCTGCGTATCGGTGGGTAATTGCAGAATCGTGAACTTGCCGTAGTTCTCCGGGTCGGCCTCCACCGAGATGTACGCCGAGAGGAACTGCCGGTTGTAGCCGACCATCGCAGACGTCAACCTGAATGCCGGCTCGGCATTCTCCTGGTTACCCGTGAGCAGGTAGTACGGCGGCTGGTTGGCGCTGGTGTCCACGGTGGGATCCGCGGGCACCGACCAGAACGCGTTGTTGGTGAAGAACTCACGCGGGTCGTCCACGTGGTACTTCGCGAGCATCTCCCGCTGGACCTTGAACAGATCCTCCGGGTACCGGAAATGCGAGCGCAGTTCGTCGGAGATCTGATCCTGCGGGGTCACCGCATCCGGGAACACACCCATCCACGCATCCAGAACGGGGTCTTCCTCGTCGACCTGGTACAGGGTGACGGTGCCGTCGTAGGCATCGACGGTCGCCTTCACCGAGTTGCGGATGTAGGAGACCTCCTTGCGCGGGATCAGCCGGCCGGTGTTCTGGTCGATGCTGTCCTCGACCAGGCCCTCGAGCGACGCGCGCTGCGCGTACGGGTAGTTGTCGAGCGTGGTGTACGCGTCGACGATCCACACGATGCGACCGTCGACAGCGGCCGGGTAGGCGTCGCCGTCCGCGGTGAGCCACGGAGCGACCTTGGTGACGCGCTCGCGCGGATCGCGGTTGAACAGGATCTTCGAGTTTTCGCCGATGGCGCTCGAGAAGAGGATGTTGCGTTCGGCGTACTTCGCCGCGAAGGCGAGACGGTTGAACCAGTTGCCGATCCCGACGCCACCGCTGCCGGTGTACGTGTACTTCTCGGTGTCGGTGTCGTACTCACGCGGGCCGGACGCGTCGGCGCTGTTACCCACGATCGAGTAGTCCGGGTCTGCCTCGGCGATGACCTCACCGAAGTAGATACGCGGCTGCTCGACCGGGATCACCTGGTTCTCGGCGGCGAGCGACGCGAGGTCGCTGATCTGGTAGACCGGGTAGCCGCTGTTGCTGTTCGCGGCTTCTTCCGCCGATGTGCTCGCCGCAGCGTTGACCCGGTTCGCCGGAGCGGTGACCAGGCCGTTGCCGTGGGTGTACACGGTGTGGCGGTTGATCCAGTCGGTCTGGTTGCCCGTCAGGCTGGTCGGCGAGAGCTCACGAGCCGCAACGATGTAGTCCTCGACCTTGCCGTCGACCTCGTACCGGTCGATGTCGAGCGACTCCGGGTATCCGTAGAAGTTCTTCAGCTGAGTCTGCTGCGTGAACGTTCGGGGCAGGACGTTGGGATCGAGCAGGCGGGCGTTCGCGATCGTCGTGATGTCGGCCGGAACGTCCTCGGGGGATGTGGTGCCCACCCCCGGGTAGTCCTTGTACTCGACCTTGTCGTCGGTGATCCCGTACGCCACCCTCGTGGCAGCGATATTCCGCTCGATGTACTCGCTCTCCTTGTCTGCCGCGTTCGGACGGACGGAGAACTGCTCGACCATCAGCGGGTAGACAGCGCCGACCAGGATCGACGAGAGCACCAGCAACGCCGTCGCGAGCGCAGGAATGCGCAGGTCGCGCAGGAAGATCGCGGCGAAGAACGCGAGCGCGCAGATCACGGCGATCGCGAGCAGGATCAGCTTCGCAGGGAGCACGGCGTTGGTGTCGGTGAAGCCCATTCCGGTGAACGTGGGCTCCTTGCGTCCGCTCCAGAGCAGCTCGTACCGGTCGAGCCAGTACGCGACAGCCTTGAGTGCGACGAAGACGCCGGCCAGCACGGCGAGCTGGACACGCGCGGCGGTGGACATGCTGCCGCCACGCCCGGCGAGGCGGATGCCGCCGAAGATGTACTGCGTCACGAGGTTGGCGAAGAACGCCAGCACGACCGCGACGAACAACCAGTTCAGGATGAAGCGGTAGAACGGGAGGTCGAATGCGTAGAACCCGACGTCGAGCCCGAACTGCGGGTCGGTGGTGCCGAACTCTCCGCCGTTGAAGAACATCTGCACGGTCACCCAGCTCGCCTGTGCGACGAGTCCGGACAGCACGCCCAGCACGATCGGGATACCGAGCCCGAACGCACGCATCCGGGTCAGCACGCTCGTGCGGTAGCGCGCCACCGGATCGTTGGGTCCGGTGGTGGGGACGAATACCGGCCGTGACCGGTACGCGAGCAGCATCGCCAGCCATACGGCGACGCCGACGAAGAGACCCACCGCGAAGAACAGCAGGACTCGGGTCAGAAGAACCTTGATGTAGACGTCGCGGAAATCGACTTCCCCGAACCAGAGCCAGTTGGTGTAGGTATCCACCAGGCGCGGCCCCAGCAACAGCAGCACAGCGGCCACCAATGCGAGAACCAGCAGCACTTTGCTCCGTCTCGACAACGTCGGTACTCCGGTCGGGGGCCTCATGCCCACGTGCCACGCTCCCAATCGTCCGGCGGCGAGAAGAACGCCGCGAATGTATACCTCGTGCGTCACACCGCGTGACCGTTTCGCCCCACTCTACGGACTAGTCGCAGGACAGGTACGCGGTCCTCGATCCGTGGCCGGCGGCATCGGACGCACAGCCGACACCGATCCGGCCCACCAATGACAGGATAGGCGTGTGAATCAGCACCTTCCCGTTCCTTCCGAAGCCGCCCTGTCGCGTACGGTCCACGAGATCATCGACTACGTCGACGCCGAGGGATGGGACCAGCCGCCCGTCATGTTTGCGCTGGTACCGACCGTGCTGCTCGCGGCGTCGGAGCCGAGCCTCGGCGACCAGCTCGACGAGGGACATGAGTACACGCCGATCGCGCAGGAAGCGTTTCCCGAGGACGTGGAGGGCGGAAGCCCGGCCCTCGGCGAGTTCCTCGCGACCACGAGCTGGCCTTCCTCGGTCGCGGGCTGCGCACTCGTTCAGGAGATCGTGGTCCTGCCGCCCAACGCCGAAGCCGACCTCGACGACGCGGTGGTTCCGCTCGTCACCGACTCGCACTCGGTGGACGAGGCGGCCCGCTTCGCGGCGCACGCGCACCCCGACAGCAGACGAGCGCGGCTCATCGCCGCGGTGCTGCGGGACGGGCCGGCGATGACGTTGCTGCAACTCCGTCCCCTCGACGACGACGATCCGTTCGCCGGGGCGGAATTGCGGACCTACGAGAACCTCGCTCCCGAGGTGGTCGGAGCGCTGTACGCGACCCTGGAAGCAGAAGAAGACGACGACTGACGGACTCAGCAGGTGGGCGCGTCGCCGCCTGCCGCGATCGACTCCAGCGCGGCGGCCGCGCCCTCCAGCGTCTCGACCCTGACGAGCCGGACATCGTCCGGCTCGTTGGTGAGCGCCTCGGCGCAGTTGTCGGCGGGCACGAGGAAGACCTCGGCACCTTCCTCGTCCGCAGCGGTGAGCTTGTGGGTGATGCCGCCGATGGGGCCGACGATGCCGTCGGAGTCGATGGTTCCGGTCCCCGCGACGTTCAGCCCGCCGTTGATCTCGCCGGGACTGAGCTTGTCGACGAGTGCGAGACTGAACATCAACCCGGCCGACGGCCCGCCGATGTCGGCGAGGTTGAAGACCACCTCGAACGGCACGTCGGGAATCTCCTCGGTTGCGATACCGAGGAATCCCGCGCCCTCCCCTCCGGGTCGCTCCCCCACCACGACGTCGATCGTTTCCTCGGCGTCGCCGCGCAGGACGGTGATCGCGACGCTCTCGCCGGGAGTGACCGCTCCGACGGCGCGCTGTACCTGTCCGGCCGTTTCCACCGGTTCACCCGCGATCGCCACGATCCGGTCGTCCACCTGCAGATGTCCCGACGCGGGGGCGTCGTCCGCGATCTCGGCCACCCGGAGTATGACGGGCAGATCCAGGTAGTGCAGAGCAGCGAGTTCGGCACTGCGCTCCGACTGCGCGAACTGGGCTTGATCGACTGCTCGCACCTCGTCCTTGCTGCGGTTGGGCGGATACACCTGCTCACGTGGCGCCAGTCCGTACCGGCCGCTGAGCCACGCCGTCACCGTCTGCGCGAGGTTGAGATTGTCGGTGACACCGACGGTCGTCATCACCAGGCTGCCCGTCGTCTCGTCCGTCTCGACGCCCTCGATCTCGATGACCGGCTTGTCGTCCACGTCGCCGAGTGTGTCGAACGTGGGCCCGGGACCGAGTGCGACATAGGGAACGGTCAGATTGAATGCGATCAGGACGAGGGTGAGAACCGGGAGCAGCACGGCGAGAGGCATCACGAAGCGTCGATTCACCCGGCCAGAGTATCGGGCCGATCGTGTTCGCGGTCAGCGTGACCACGATGCCCGTGCTCCGACGGCGCGCCTTGTACCGTTGAGAACATGAGTGACACGCCCTTCGGATTCTCGAATCCCGACGACGACCCCGACCGCAAAAAGGACGAGGGTTCAGGAAGCGGGGGTGGGTCGCCGTTCGGCTTCGGCCTTCCCGGCGGTGGTGGCGACAACCCGTTCGGTGCGCAGGGCTTCGATCCCGCCCAGTTCGGGCAGATGCTCAGCCAGTTCGGCCAGATGCTCGCCGGGATGGGCAGCGCGATGGGCACCGGCGGGGCCGGCCCCGTGAACTACGAGATCGCCTCGAAGCTCGCGCGCCAGCAGATCGGATCGGTCACTCCCGTCTCCGCGGGGACGGCCGACGCAGTGCGCGACGCGTCGCGGCTCGCGGAATTGTGGCTCGACGCGGCGACGACGCTGCCCGCCGGCGCCACCAAGACCGTCGCCTGGACGCCCGTCGAGTGGCTCGAGAACACCCTCGACACCTGGAAGCGCCTGTGCGATCCCATTGCCGAGCAGGTCAACGGCATGATGCTGCAGGGCCTGCCCGAGGAGGCCCGCGCGATGGCCGGACCGATGATGGGCATGTTCTCCCAGATGGGCGGGGTCGCGTTCGGTTCCCAGCTCGGTCAGGCACTGGGCCAGCTGTCCAAGGAGGTCATGACCTCCACCGATATCGGCCTGCCGCTGGGCCCGGCCGGCACCGCCGCCCTGCTGCCCGCCGCCATCGAGGAGTTCGGTGAGGGCCTCGAACAACCCGCCCAGGAAATCCTCGTGTTCATCGCCGCGCGGGAAGCCGCGCATCAGCGGCTCTACAGCCACGTGCCGTGGCTGCGCCAGCGGCTCCTCGCGATCGTCGAGGAATACGCCCGCGGAATTCGCATGGACATGTCGTCGATCGAAGATCTGGCCCAAGGCCTCGACCCGTCCGCGCTGAGCGATCCGTCCAAGATCGAGGAAATCCTCAAGCAGGGTGCCTTCGAGCCGCAGACCACGCCCGAACAACTGGCAGCGCTCGAGCGACTGGAGACGATGCTCGCGCTGGTCGAGGGCTGGGTCGAGACAGTCGTGATCGATGCCCTCGGCGACCGGCTCCCCGGTGTGGCGGCGCTGAGCGAGACGCTGCGTCGCCGCAGGGCCACCGGCGGACCCGCCGAGCAGACCTTCGCGACCCTCGTCGGTCTCGAACTCCGTCCCCGCAAGCTGCGGGAAGCCGCCGCGCTGTGGCGTCGGCTCACCACCGACGCCGGAGCGGACGCGCGCGACAAGGTGTGGGAGCACCCGGACCTGTTGCCGGATTCGTCGGATCTGGACAATCCCGCCGCGTTCGTCGACCGCGTCATCGGTGGAGGCACCAGTGCCTTCGAGGATCCGATCGCACAGCTCCGCGAAACGATGGAACGCGAGCGTGCCGAGAAGGATCAGGACGGCGGGGACGACACCGCCGACCGCGAGCCGGACGACGATTCCGGAAAGAACTCCTGACACCACGTCGTCGCTGATAGAAGCCGCGATCGCCCTGTGGACAACCGCGTCGGGGGCGACCGCGGCGGGCCTGATGCCTGTGATGCTGCCCGTATGACATCCCCCGTGCGGGCGGCCACAGGTCTCGTCCTCGATCCCGATGTGCTGGTGCTGCACCGAGCCGACGGTTCGGTGCAGCTCGGGTGGGGCCCCGACACTGCCGCAGTCGTCGTGCCGCCCGACGGTATGGACGCGTTCGATGTCCGCGCCCTGCTCGTACTGCTGGACGGGAGCCTGCCGTACGAGGCTCTCGTCGAGGCGGCCGCAACGCGCGGCCTGCCGGCACCCGCTGTCCGGGCGCTCCTCGACGAACTGGTCGGCGCCGGATCCGTGCGGCCGGCGCGACCCGCAACCGCGGCCGCGTCGTCTCCGCCGTGCGTGCGGTTGTACGGGGCGGGACCCCTCGCACACGCGCTCGCCCCGCATCTGTCGCTGTGGGACACGAGGTGGTTCCGGTCGGTTCCGCGTACCGACGACGCCGGTCTCACCACCCGGTTACCGGACTGCGTCGTGCTCGCCGACACCCAGGTGCCCGATCCGCGTCTCGTGCAGATCCTGATGCGCCGCCGGGTCCCTCATCTGGCGGTCCGCGTACGTGACGGGCGCGGCGTCATCGGCCCGTTCGTTGTTCCCGGCCGTTCCAGTTGCCTGCGCTGCGCGGACCTGGCTCGCACCGACGCCGACCCGTCGTGGCCGCGGCTCGCGGCACAGTTGTCCGGGCGGGAGGGACGAGCCGAGCGCTCCGTGATCGGCGCCACCGTCGCGGCCGCGCTGGCGCAACTCGATCTGTTCTTCGCCGACACTGCGTCGGCCGCGCGGATCGCGGGCGCCGGTGCGCTCGCCCTCGACCGCACGATCGAGTGGGATATCCGCAGGACACAACTCATCACCCGCAGGTGGCACCGCCATCCCGACTGCGACTGCCCGACTATCCCCGTCCCCGTTCAGGCATGATGGGGAGCGTGTCAGACATCCCTCGCAGAAGCTCTTCGCGTACCGCCAAACTCGCGAGCATCCCGCTGGGCATCGCCGGACGCGCCGCTGTAGGTTTCGGCCGGCGCCTCGCAGGTGGTGATCGCGGCGAGATCGACGCCGAGATGACTGCGAAGGCCGCCGAGCAGTTGTTCACGGTGCTCGGTGAGCTCAAGGGCGGCGCCATGAAGTTCGGGCAGGCTCTCAGTGTCATGGAGGCCGCTGTCCCGGAGGAATTCGCGGAGCCGTATCGTGAGGCACTGACCAAGCTGCAGGCGGCAGCACCTCCCCTTCCGGCCAAGTCCGTGCACCGTGTGCTCGATCAGCAACTCGGCACGAAGTGGCGCGAGCGATTCCAATCCTTCGATGACGTGCCCACGGCCTCGGCGAGCATCGGGCAGGTGCACCGCGCGGTGTGGTCCGACGGACGCGACGTCGCCGTGAAGGTGCAGTACCCCGGGGCCGACGAAGCACTGCGCGCGGACTTGCGGACGTTGTCGCGGTTCGCGGGAGTATTCGCGACCATGATGCCGGGCGCGGACGTCAGGGCGCTCCTCGACGAACTGACCGCCCGCACCGAGGAAGAACTCGACTATCGCACCGAAGCCGACAGCCAGCGGGCATTCGCGCGGGCCTTCGACGGCGACGAGAAGTTTCTCATCCCCCGCGTGGTGGCCAGTGCGCCGAAAGTGATGGTGACGGAATGGCTTTCCGCCACGCCGCTGTCGGTGATCATCAACGAGGGCACCCGCGAGCAACGTGACCGCGCGGGGGCGCTCCTCGCCGAATTCCACTTCTGCAGTCCGGCCAGAGCCGGTCTGCTGCACTGTGATCCGCATCCCGGCAACTTCATGTTGCTCGAGGACGGACGACTCGGCGTGATCGACTTCGGTGCCACCGCCGCGATGCCGGACGGATTCCCCCCGGTGCTCGGGCGCATGGTGCGACTCGCCCTCGAGGAACGTTTCGACGAGCTGACCGCCCTGCTCTACGACGAGAAGTTCGTACTCCCCGGCCGCACTGTCACCGATCAGGAGATCGCCGACTACCTACGGCCCTTCACCGACCCGATTCAGACCGAGTCGTTCCATTTTACGCGGGCGTGGCTGCAGAAGGTGGCGGGCACCGCGACGGATTTCTCGAGTGCACAGTTCCGGACTGCACGGACGTTGAACCTGCCACCGGAATACGCAAGCATCTTCCGCGTTCTGCTCGGGTCGGTGGGTATCTGCGCGCAACTCGACGCGCAGGCTCCCTATATGGCGATTCTCTCCGAATGGCTGCCCGGCTTTACCGAGGAGTAGTCGGGGCCGGGCAGCCGATTCAGGCGTGCACCAGTTCTTTTCGCGGTTCGGCGACGACCGTCTTCCGGGGTCGCCCGCGGGGGCGTTTCCGGGCGACCACCGCGCCCTGGTGGATGATTTCGCCGCCCCACACTCCCCACGGTTCTTCGCGGTCGAGCGCTGCGGCGAGACAGCGCGCGCGTACGGGGCATCCGGCGCACAGCGATTTCGCCAGTTCCAGATCTGCCGGGGCCTCGGCAAACCACAGATCGGGATCGTCACCGTGACAGGGCAGAGGATCGCCCGCACGGAGGGTGTTTTCGCCGACACCTGATGCGGTCGAAGGGTTTTCGCTCGGCACGAGGACTCCTAGAGGTTCGATCGAAAGAGATGCGATGCGAACTCCGGCCGAAAAGACAAAGGCCACGGTCCGCTGGGCGGTTGTCCGTGGCCTGGAGTCGGAAGGGACTACCGCGTAGGTGTCCCGACGAGTCGTCCGGCCACGGACGAGAAGGCTGCTGCGCGCCGACGCCATGTGCGCGGGGCGGCGGCGGATGCGGCGCGCGCCACGACGGGAGCGACGGCCGCATAATTGATGCTGATCATCACGGGCCACCTCGCTTTCGTCGTCACGCACGGGCTTCTCCCGTGGCAATGCAATACACAATAGTAATGCTGGTGCGATCAGCACAAGTTATTTTCTACCTGCGGTTTTGTCCAATTTTTGTCGAGCGTGGTTCGATTCGCCGCTCGCACCCTCACGCGGGACTAGAGTCCCGGCCATGCCACTGTCGACAACGAAATGTGTATCGGTTCTCGATTGTCCCGATCCCCGCGCGCTCGCGGGCTTCTACCGGGACCTGCTCGGCTGGACCACCGCGCGGGACGACGACGATTGGGTCGAACTCGCGCGCGACGACGCGAATTCGCTCGCATTCCAACGCGCACCCGATTTCACGCCCGCGCGCTGGCCTTCCGAAAGTGTGCACGTCCACCTCGACTTCTACGTCCCCGAATTCGAGCACGCCGAACGTCTCGCGCTCGACCTCGGCGCGACCCGCGTCGACGATCCGTCGAGCACAAAGAACTTCCGGGTGTACCGCGATCCCGCAGGCCACCACTTCTGCCTCTGTGTGGAGCCGGTGGGCCTAGATATCTAGCGTTGCCGCAGTACGTTCGCCCCGCACGAGCGCGAGCACGTCGGCGCCGTACTGCTCGAGCTTCTTCGCGCCGATGCCTGGAATCGAGACGAGCGCGCGGTCGTCGCGCGGCTGTTGCTCCGCAATCGCCACCAGGGTGTTGTCGCTGAACACGACGTAGGCGGGGACCTTGAGCTCCTTCGATCGCTCGCGGCGCCATTCCTTCAGCGCGACGAGCAGTTCCTCGTCGAGGTCGGACGGACAGCCCTCGCAACGCCCGAGCATCGTCGAGGTGGTGCCCAGGAGCGGCTTACCGCAGATCCGGCACTGCGGACGCTTCTTCTTCGGTGAGGCCGGCTCGACGATCTTCGACGCCGGAGAACTGTCGGGGATCAACCCGTTCAGGAAGCGGGACCGCCGCCGTGAGCGGCGCCCGCCTTCGGTGCGCGCCAACGCCCACGACAGCGACAGGTGCACCCGGGCGCGGGTGACGCCGACGTAGAGCAGACGGCGTTCCTCCTCGATACCCGCTTCGTCCGGAGGGGTGTCCTTGTCTCCGGTGACGTGGGTGATCGGCAGGGTGCCGTCGGTGAGCCCGACGAGGAACACCGCGTCCCACTCGAGGCCCTTCGCGGCGTGCAGCGATGCCAGAGTCACGCCCTGCACCGTCGGGGGCTGCCGCGATTCGGCGCGGGCCGCGAGGTCGCGCAGCAGACCGGTGAGGGTCAGCTCGGGTTCGTGCTCGAGCAGTTCTTCCGTGAGCTGGACCAGCGCCACCAGCGACGACCACCGTTCCCGGGCCTGCGCACCGGTGGGTTCGGTGTCGGTCAGGCCGAGCGGCACCAACGTGGCCCGGACCAGCGTGACGAGATGGCTGCCGCGATCGGCTCCGTCGGGCAGGTCGTTGCGCGCGTCGACCTGCCGAAGCGCGTTGATCGCCTGCCGCACCTCGGCGCGGTTGAAGAACCCCTCGCCGCCGCGCACCTGATACGGGATGCCGGTCTCGGTGAAGGCTTGCTCGTACACTTCCGATTGCGCGTTGATCCGGTACAGCACCGCGATTTCCGACGCCGGCACGCCGTCGCGCAGCAGTTTTGCGATGGCCTTCGCGGTCGCCTTCGCCTCCGCGGGTTCGTCGTCGTACTCGGCGAACGTGGGTTCCGGGCCGGGCGGCCGCTGCCCGATCAGTTTCAGCCGGGTGCCGGCGATCCGCCCGCGGGCTTCGCCGATGACGCGGTTGGCCAGTTCCACCACCTGCGGGGTCGAGCGGTAGTCGCGCTCGAGCCGGACGACGGTGGCGTCGGGGAACCGGCGCGAGAAATCGAGCAGGTACTTGGGCGACGCGCCCGTGAACGAGTAGATGGTCTGGTTGGCGTCGCCGACCACGGTGAGATCGTCGCGGTCCCCGAGCCATGCGTCGAGCACGCGCTGTTGCAGCGGCGTCACGTCCTGGTATTCGTCGACGACGAAACAGCGGTAGCGGTCGCGGAACTCGTCGGCGACAGCGGTGTTGTCCTCGAGCGCGGCGGCCGTGTGCAACAACAGATCGTCGAAGTCCAGGTAGAACCCTTCGTCGCCGCGGAACTTCAGCGATTCGTACATCTCGTACACCGCTGCGACGCGCTCGGCGGCGGCCGGCGGCTCGCGGCGGACCCGCGCGACCGTGGCCGGATAGTCTTCCGGCGCGATCAGCGACCCCTTGGACCACTCGATCTCCGAGAGCAGGTCTCGCACGGTGTCGGTGTCGGTCGGGAAGCCGCACCGATGTGCTGCCTGCGAGACGACGGAGAACTTGCGATCGAGCAACTGCCACGGAGTATCGCCGACGACCTGCGGCCAGAAATACCGCAACTGCCGCAGCGCCGCGGCGTGGAAGGTGCGGGCCTGCACCGACGGTCCCGGTGCACCGACCCCCAGTTCACGGAGCCGCGAGCGCATCTCCCCCGCAGCCCGCGCGGTGAAGGTGACTGCCAGAACCTGGCCGGCGGCGACGTGCCCGTCGGAGACGAGGTGCGCGATGCGGCGGGTGATGGTGCGGGTCTTGCCCGTCCCGGCGCCGGCCAGCACACACACGGGGCCACGCGGCGCCCGCACAGCCGCCGCCTGTTGAGGGTCCAGGCCGTCTGCAACCGCATCCACACGCATGGCCTCCATCATGACAGTGCGAACCGACAACGCGACGCCGCACATCCTGTGCAGGCATATCCGCTGTGTCCGCGACCACATTCGGGGACCGGTCGGAACAGATCGCGGCGGCTGTGATGTTCTCGAAGTCATGACCACCACCGATGCACCCGCCTTGACCGTCTACTCCACCACGTGGTGCGGCTACTGCAAGCGTCTGAAGAAGCAGCTCGACGAGAACGGCATCGCCTACACCGAGATCGACATCGAGGCCGATCCCTCGGCAGCGGAATTCGTCGGCAGTGTCAACGACGGCAACCACATCGTGCCGACCGTCAAGTACGCAGACGGCACCACCGCCACCAACCCGCCGCTGTCGGCGGTCAAGCGCGCGCTCGGTCTGTAACAGCCCGGATCAGCCCCGGGCCCATCCTTCGAGCATGCCCCGGGCAATGGAGATCGAGCCCGGCAGCAGCAGAGGCACCTCGTCGGCCGACGCCCAGTCGCCGGCCTCGAGTGCGTTCCGCACCTCGTCGCGAGTGAACCATCGCGCCTCGCCGATCTCGCCGTCCCGGAATTCCAGGGGCTGAGCGGGGTCGGCGACGGCCGCGAACCCGAGCATCAACGACCGCGGAAACGGCCATGGCTGGCTTCCGAGGTAGCGGATGTCACGCACGTCGACGCCGACTTCTTCGCGGATCTCCCGCACCACACACGATTCCAGCGATTCGCCCGCCTCCACGAATCCTGCCAGGACGGAGAAGCGCCGCTCCGGCCACACGGGTTGACGCCCGAGCAGCACCCTGTCGCCCCCGTCGTGCACCAGGCAGATGACCGCCGGGTCCGTGCGCGGAAATTCCTCGTGCCCGGTCTCGGAACTGATCCGCGACCATCCGGACATGGTGGGTTCGGTGAGGGAACCGTCGACCGCGCTGAACCCTGCCCGGTCGTGCCAGTTGAGCAAGGCCACCGCACTCACCATCAGGTCCGCGTCCGCGTCGTCGAGTGCGTCGCCGACCTTGCGCAGGTCCGCAACCTCTCCCGTCTGTGCGAGTACGCGGACGGCCCACACGTGCCGCTCGTCGCGCACACCGAGAAACACCGCCCCGGGGGCCGGCTCGGGGCCGAGTTCCGCGGCGGCACGGAACACCAGTGCCCCGTCCGCCACGGGCACCTGTCCCCGTCGGTCCACCTTCAGGAGTTTCGCGTCCGCCCACCCCGCCCGCAGCGCGTCCTCGTCGGAGCGAAGCTCTTCGGCGCGCTCGACGACGGTGCGCGACAGGAGTGGGGTACCGGACAGAGAGAAACTGGTCACTTCGAGCACACTAGCCGCGCATCGCGCCCGGCTGCGTGCCCACGAGCCGGATGTAGAGCAGCTTGTCGCCGGCCTCCACTGCATCCACCTCGGGCGAGCCGATCCGCCACATCCGGCCGTCGCGCACCACGGCAAGGACGATGTCCTTGAGGTGTCGCGGCGAACCGCCGATCTCCGACGGTTCCACGTCACGTTCGGCGATGGCGAATCCGGCTTCGGGGGTGAGCAGGTCCTCGATCATCTCGACCACGTTGGGTGTCGTCGTAGCGATACCCAGCAGGCGGCCCGCGGTCTCGGAGGAGATGACCACCGAGTCGGCACCGGACTGCCGCAGCAGGTGCGTGTTCTCGGACTCGCGGATCGCGGCGACGATCTTGGCTTTGGGGGCGATCTCGCGGGCACTCAGAGTCACCAGCACCGCGGTGTCGTCGCGGTTCGCGGCGACGATGACAGCGGCGGCGTGCTGCACACCCGCGAGGCGGAGAACGTCCGACTTGGTTGCCGAACCCTGGACCGTCACCAGTCCCTGCCCGGCCGCGGATTCCAGGACGACGGGATCGGTGTCCACCACCACGATGTCGGATGGGGCGACACCGTCGCCCAGCATGGCGTCGACGGCGGTACGGCCCTTGGTGCCGTAGCCGATGACGACGGTGTGATTACGCACGCGGCGCCTCCATCGTTGGATCTTGAATGCTTGTCGTGAACTCGCGGTCAGAGCCGACAACGTCGTTCCGACCAGCACGATCAGGAAGAACACCCGCAGCGGGGTGATCACGAGAACGTTGATCAGGCGCGCTTCGGGTGTGAAGGGAGTGATGTCGCCGTACCCGGTGGTCGACAGCGACACGGTCGCGTAATAGAGGCAGTCCAGCAACGACAACGCGTTGCCTTGGGCGTCGCGGTACCCGTCGCGGTCGAGGTAGACGACCACCACCGCGAACAGCAGCGCCGCGAAGGCGTAACCGATGCGACGCGCAATCGCGATTCCGGGACTCGTCTGCTCTTCCGGCACCCGGAGGACGCCCACCAACGCGAAGTCCGGACGCTCGGTGAGCTGATCGGAGCGACTGAACCTCGCACGCAATCTACCGGGCATCGTGCCTACTCCACCTCGTCTCGGTCCCCAGGGGGGACCTCACTTACACCGTAGCGATGCCGGACGGCCATCGATTCCGGATCGCAGCCTACGCGCCGCCCGCTACTGTGGCGCCCATGTCCACCCAACCGTCCCGACGACCGGCGTTGCGGCTCGCCGCATTGCTCCTCGGCGCAGGCACGATGCACTTCGTCCGACCGCAACCCTTCGACGGCATCGTCCCCCGCGCGCTGCCCGGTTCCGCCCGCACCTACACCTACGTCTCGGGAGTCGCCGAGCTCGGGGTCGGGCTCGCGCTCGTGGTGCCGCGTACCCGCCGGACGGGTGGCGCGCTGGCTGCTGCGCTGTTTCTCGCGGTGTTCCCTGCGAACGCGCAGATGGCCGTCACGTGGCTGCGCAGCGACCGGATCTCACCGGTGGCAAAGGCCGTCGCGGTGGCACGGCTGCCGCTGCAGATCCCTCTCGTCACCGCGGCCCTCGAGGTGCGTCGCCTCGCCCCGGGGGCGCACCGCCGCTGACCCGTGCGTCTACGCACCGAGGAGAATGTCGACGAGTTCGGACGGGCGCGCAAGTGCCACAAGGTGTCCCGAGTCGACGACCACCGGCTCGACACCGACGCGCGCACGGGACAGTGCCGTCAGGAACGGGAGCGGGAACAACCGGTCGCGCCGGCCTGCGACAACCCGCACCGGAACGTCGGGCCAGCGCTCGGCATCCCAGGCGGGTTCGAACGCCGCGTCCGACAAGCGCGTCTCCTCGTGGGCGAACGCTTCCTCGGTGACGGCGTCCGGGATGTCGTGGAAGAACAACTCCCGTATGTCGAGCGGTGCATCGGGGTCCCGTCCGTCCGCGACGGCCTGCTCCCGCTGAGCATCCTCGTGCCCGACGTCGCCCCACCACTGCGCCGGTGATTCGCCGGGCGCAGGGATCATCGGTGCCACCAGCACGAGTTCGTCCACAGCACACCGCTCTGCGATACGAACGGCGGTGAACGCCGACATCGATTGGGCCACCACCACGAGGGGTCCGGGAGCATCGCCGAGCGCCGCAACCACGAAGTCTGCGTACGAGTCCTGGTTCTCGTTGTCGTCGGCGTACGGGAGATCGACGGCGAGCGCGTCGTGCCCGCGTCCCTCGAGCATCGGCACCACCCGGTGCCAGTACCAGGAGTCCGACCCTGCTCCCGGCAACAGCACAAAGGTCGACACGGCCGCCCCTTTCCGTCGAACGGTGCCTACGAGCGTAACGGCGCGCGGGGGCCCCGCACAGCGGGTTTCACAGGCCGGCGGGTTTTCACAGGCCGGCGGGTTTTCACGGGCCTGAGCCTCGTGTCCACCTGATGCAGCCCGCGGATGTGCCTCTGGTCTGCGCGTCATCGATGTGGCGCGTTACCAGTACTGGTGCTGGTGCCCGTCGGTGTCGGCAACGAAGACGATCGCGTCGGCGCGCTCCACGTCGGCCGGACTCAGCGGAATATGTCCTCGGACAATGGGTTCGCCCGTGCCGAGCGAGCGCGGAAGGGCAGCGTGCAAGGGCTTCGCAGGGAACATGGCGCGCCGTGCGGTCGCCTCGGCGAGTGTGCCCTGAAGGGTGCCTGGACGGGGGTGCGGCCCGGCGTCCGCGGCAACGAACATGTAGCGCTCTCCGAGAGCAAAGCCGACGAGCGCACCGGCACTTGGCCATATCGCTCCCTCGTCGCCGTCCGGCATAGACGACTGCATCTGCTGGAGGTGGGCGTTGTGCGCAAACACCAGGCTCGGCCCACGGCCCTTCTCCTTGGACACGATCGCGAGAAGGTTCTCGGCCATCATGGCGGCGCGCAGGCCGAGCAGGGTGGCGATGCGGTCCGATGCGGTGTGGGCCATGGCCGCGTGGTAGCGAAGCAGACCTCGCGCGGTGTGCGCGTACGCGAGGGCATCGTCGTACGCCACCGGATCGGCGGGAGCGAGGACGGGCGCTGCACGGCGCAGCACGCTGACGAGGTCGTCCGCGACCAGGCGCAGGGCGCGAGCACGCTCGGAGTCCCCGATGGACGCGGCCGGGTCGCGCATCGCGTCCGGGTTCGTCCAGGCCGTGTCGTCGCCGAGCAGTCCGTCGATGTCCCCGGCCGAGTCCGGATGCAGCGCAGCGGGTAGGTACTCCAGAACGACGGACAGTGCGTGTCGTGGACTGGGTGCGCCGGAGAATTCCACCGGGGCGTCGAATCCGTAGAAGCGCACCCGATCCCGCGCGGGACGACCGGTGTTGTAACCGCGGAGCCATTCGACGAGTTCGCGGTTGCCGGGGACGCGGCCGAAACCATGACTGAAACCGCGCTCGAGGACATCGTCGATCTCCGTTGCCCCGCCCCCGACATAGTTGTCGACGACAGAAGCGGCGAGGACATCGGTCTCCAGCACGATCGAGCGGTATCCGCGTTCGACGAGGTGACAGAGAAGTTCGTTGCGCAGCAACGGGAATGCAGCGATTCCGTGGGTCGGCTCGCCGAGGGCGAGCAGGCTCGGGGGTTCCTGCCGCGTGGCAAGCAACTCGTCGAACGCGCTTCCCAGATCTCCGGGCGTGTCCAATTGCCGGCAGATCTCGGTCGGCGACGTGGTCGTAGACATGAATTCTCCTTCCGGGAAAACCTGCCTTCGAAGCTATCGTTGAAGAATCGGGTGAAGGTTGTCTCCTATCGGCCCACGACAGGGAGATCCAAGCCTCAAACAAAGGAAATACGATGCGGCCCGTCGACCTCGCCCGCGAACACGGGTTGTCCGCACAGGCGATCCGCAATTACGACGATGCGGGCATCTTCCCGCCGACCGGGCGCACCGAGGCCGGCTACCGGTATTACACCCCTCTTCACGCGCAGGCTCTGCGGACCTTCCTCACGTTGCGGCGCGGACACGGGCACCGGCGAGCGACGGACATCATGCGTGCGGTCAATCGGCACGACACCGAGTCCGCCTACCGGCTGATCGACGCGACACACGTCGAGGTGCTCGCCGAACGCGACACCCGAACAGAGGTCGCGACGGTTCTCGGTGGTCTCACCGCGACGGCACCTGCTTCCGTCCCGGGCCGGCCCCTCACGGTGGGCGAACTGGCACGAAGGCTCGGAGTTCACGCGGCGACGCTGCGGGCGTGGGAGTCCCAGGGAATCCTCCGGCCCGAACGTGATCGCGCGACCGGTTACCGCATGTTCGGTGCCGAGTCCGTGCACGACGCCGAGATCGCACGACAGTTGCGCCGGGGCGGCTACCCGCTGCGCCAGGTCGCCCGGTTCCTCGCATCGCTGCGCGACGCGGGCGGTGCGGACGCACTGAGCCGGTTCCTCGGCTCCTGGCAGGCGCGGCTGGCTGTGCGCAGCCGGGACCTCCTTGCCGGCGCGGGGACACTCGACGCGTACCTGTCCCTCCTCGACCACGCCGCGGCCTCCTCCGGCGCTGCTGCACCTTCCGACAGCGCGCCGCCGCCCCACACCGGCTAGGAGGCGGGCTCCCCCGGCTGTCCGGCATCCCCGGCAGAATCGTCCCGGGCAGAGTCGTCCCCGGCACCCCGCACGAGCTGTTCCATCGCGGCCGCGCCGGGGAGATCTCCGGGTGCGACGGTGCGGCCCGTACGGACGTAATGGAATGCCGCACGCACCTTGTTCAATGGAGGCTCGGCCGGTCGCCCGGTGATGCGTGTGATGCGGGCCGCCATGAGCTGCGCCCACGCCAGCCGATATGCGGCCAGCTGCAGACCGACCGACGCCAGTGCGTCCGCGTCGGGCTCGGCACCGGTCTTCCAGTCGATGACCGTCCAGCCTCCGTCGGGATCCTCGAACACCGCATCGATGCGACCACGGATGACGGTGCCGCCCAGCGACGTCTCGAACGGGACTTCCACCTCGACCGGGTTGCGGGCAGCCCACGGCGACCGCAGGAACGCCTCCTGCAGCCGCTCGAAGTGGGATTCGTCGCCGCCTTCGTCGTCGGCGCCGGGAAGTTCGTCGAGGTCGAGCAGACGCGTTGCGCCGAAACGGCGTTCGAGCCACGCGTGGAAGGCGGTACCCCGGCGCGCCAGTGGGTTCGGCCGGAACGGCAGCGGACGACGCAGACGTGCTGCCAGCGCCTCCGGGTCGGTCGCGAGGTCGACCAGTTGGCTGACCGACAGCTGGGCCGGGAGCATCACCTCGGCGGCCCGTTCGAACCGCTGTTCCCGTTCGGCGAGCAACGCATCGACGTCGGCTGCCCAGTCGTCCGGATCGTCCTCGCTGCTGCCGGGCGGATTCGGTTCGCCGGCGTCGAGTGCCGAGAGCACGAGCGCAGCTCCCCGCTGGACGTCGGCACGACGCGAACCGAGCGGGTCGCGAGGCCAGGTGGCACTGCGGGGTGACTCCGTCATGGGGTTGCGAGCACCGGGTTCCGGTGCCGGCTCCCACACCTCGATCGTCCCCAGTTCGCTTCGCGCCGAGACCAATTCGTGCATCTCCTCGAGGAACTCGGACGGGCCCTTCGGTTCGGCCCCCGTATCGCCCCAGTGGTGACCCGACACGAACAGGGCACGCTCGGTGCGCGTGAGCGCGACATAGAACAACCGGCGATCCTCGTCGAGCTTGCGACTCTTGAGGGCACCCTTGTGGCGGTCGATGGCGTTCTCGAGCATCTTGCGATCGAAGATGTCGTCGAGTTCGAGCACCGGCACCCCGTCGGTGCTCGACCCCGGATCGTCGCCCGGCATCGCGCGGTCGCCACGCAGCTGCGGGGGCAATTCGGTGACGGACCCCAGCCACGTCGCGGCGGCAGACGAGGACGGAAAGACGCCCGCGGTGACGTGCGGAACCGCCACGACCTCCCATTCGAGCCCCTTCGCCGAATGGACGGTGAGTATCTGCACCCGTTCGGGGTCGACTTCGACCTCACCCGGCGCGAGCCCCTTTTCGATCTCCTCCGCGGCCGCGAGGTAGCCGAGCAGTCCACCGAGGGTCGCGTGTGTGCGCGCCGCATACGACGCCACCACATCGGCGAACGCGTCGAGGTGCTCACGGCCGGCGATACCGCCGCGACCACCGACTCGCGCTTCCGCTTCGATACCGATTCCGAGGACCCGTTCGACCTCGGCAACGAGTTCGGTGAGCGGCTGGCCGAGACGCTCACGCAGCGAGGCGAGTTCGCGGGCCAGCGCGGTGATGCGCGCGAACCCGAATTCCGAGTACTGGCCCGGATCACCCGGATCGGAGATGGCGTCTGCCAGGCCCGCCTGGTCGGCGTATTCGCCGGGCAGCGAGGAATCGAGTGCCTCGTCGAGCGCATCGGGGTCGGTGACGGCACCGGCCACTCCGTAGCGACCGGCGATGGCGAGTGTCTGGGCGCGTCGCCACAGTGCCTTCAGATCGGCCGCGCCGATCTGCCACCGGGCACCGGTCAGCACACGCACGGCCGCACTGCCGGCCAGCGGGTCGGCCGCGAGCCGCAACATGGCGAGCAGGTCGGCGACCTCGGGCGTGTGCAACAAGCCCCCGATGCCGACGACCTCCACCGGCAGGTCGCGGGCACGCAGGGCTTCGGCGATCGGGGCGGCGTCGGCGTTGCGCCGCACCAGCACCGCCGCACTCGGCGGTGGTTTTCCGGCCTCGCGCGCGGCTGCGTACTCCGCGGCGATGCGGTCGGCGACCCAGTTGCGCTCGGCGTCGATGTCGGTGTGCAGCGCCAACCGCACGTCGCCGGGCACGGCGTCGGGCCGGGGCCGCAGGCGGCTGACCGCCACGCCACGATCGCGCAGGGGTTCGGACGAGACGTTCGCGAGGTCCAGGGCTTCGGGAGGATTGCGCCAGCTGGTCAGCAGTTCGAGGGTGGGCGCGGGACGCCCGCCCGGCAACGCGAAGTCGGTGGCGAATCGCGGGAGGTTCGCCGCCGAGGCGCCGCGCCAGCCGTAGATCGACTGCATCGGGTCGCCCACGGCGGTGACCGCGAGATTCGGGTCCTGAGCACCTCCGAACAGCGATCCGAGCAGCACGCGCTGCGAGTGACCGGTGTCCTGGTATTCGTCGAGCAGCACGGCCCGGAACCGTTCGCGTTCCCCGGCGCCCACTTCGTAATGATCGCGGGCGACCCGCGCGGCGAGCGACATCTGACTGCCGAAGTCCAGGGCGCCTTCCCTGCGGAGGGTGTCGGACAGTCGCTGGACGAGCGGGAGCAACTGCAACCGGTCGTGCTGTGTCTCCAGGTATCCGAGAAGCGTTTTCGACGGTCCGCCGCGCTGGCCCGGCCCTGCCGGCAGCGTATGGATCAGCTTGTCGAGTTCGGTGTGCGCCTCGCGAAGGTCTTCCGGCTCGACGAGATGTTCGGCGAGCTGGCCGGACAGCGCGAGCACCGCCTCCGTCACCGACGCCGGGCTGCGGTCGGTATCGAGTTCGCCGTCCCACGCACTGACGACCCGGTGGGCGACCTGCCACAATTCCGTTTCCGACAGGAGCGTTGCCGTCGGTTCGATCGGCAGCAGCAAGCCGTGCTCGCCGAGCAACCGGCCGGCGTACGCGTGGTAGGTACCCACCTCGGGCTCACCGGCGAGGATGCGGGCGCGCAGGCCTCCCTCCGGGTCCAGATCCCGGATCAGGGCCGAGCCTGCGAGTTTCGCGAGACGGGTTCGGATGCGGGCGGTGAGCTGTTGGGCGGCCTTGCGCGTGAAGGTGAGGCCCAGCACCTGTTCCGGTTCGACAAGCCCGTTGGCGACGAGCCACACCACCCGTGCGGCCATCGTCTCCGTCTTGCCTGCTCCGGCACCCGCCACGACGAGCACGGGCCCCATGGGCGCTTCGATGACGGCGGCCTGCTCGTCGGTCGGTGGATGTTGTCCGAGCGCCTCGGCCAGCCGGGCGGCACTCACTGCGGGGGTGGTCATCCGTCCGTCACCTGCCTTCCTTCGTCGTGGGCAGGGCAACTGGAGAGCACCGGGCAATGCCGGCAGCCGTCGTTGACCTGCGCGAGGAACTGCGGTCCCTGCGTCGCCGCGGCCGCCTCGTGGATC
Source organism: Rhodococcus sp. NPDC060084 (assembly GCF_042730335.1). Taxonomy (NCBI): domain Bacteria; kingdom Bacillati; phylum Actinomycetota; class Actinomycetes; order Mycobacteriales; family Nocardiaceae; genus Rhodococcus; species Rhodococcus sp. NPDC060084. The sequence continues at coordinate 22,836 of NZ_JBHWWX010000038.1, read as the reverse complement.
ACCTCGCGCCAGTGGGCGAGGCCCTCTTCGTCGAGGGGCGGCTGTAAACGCTGGGTCGCGCCTTCCTTGTTGTGAGGTTTGGCCACGAACACCAGCCGGGCACCACCCGGCGACGACGCCGGTTCCCCTTCGATCGCTCCGGCAGCAGCCGCCACCTGGTACGCGGCGAGCTGTGCGTGGTCGCGCGCGGCGTCCTTGGACACGGGATTCTTCGCGGTCTTGACGTCGACGACGACGGGCCGCCCATCGGGGTCGCGTTCGAGCCGGTCGATGCGGCCTTTCAGCCGCACGCGCGGCAGGTCGTCGGAGGGGGGTTCGAGTATTCCGTCGACACTGACCTCGACGCCGATCTCGGTGAGGTCGTTGCGCGTGCCCTGCAGCCAGGTCGAGAACGTGTCGAGCATGCGGCGGGTGCGCTCGAGTTCACGTTTCGCATACCACTCGGACCCCAAATCGACTGAATCCCACGCCTTTTCGAGAGCCTGATCGATGCGCTCGGGCGGGATACGGCCGGCGAGGGCCTGCACGAGCGTGTGGACGAGCGTGCCGGTGACGGCGTGACTGTTCTCGCCGTCGGCACCTCCGTGCCGCTCGAACATCCATCGCAGCGGGCAGGTGACGAGTTGTTCGACGGTGGACGGCGACAACCGCACCGCGTCGTCGTCGGGATCCCACAACGGCGCCGCGGTACTGGGATCGGAAGTGCCGTACCACTCGTCGGGGTGGGCACCGCGCACGCCCGCGCGGGCGAGCCGGGCCAGTTGCGCGGCCGCCGTGCGCTGCCGCTCCGGTTCGTGTTCGGCAACCAGCGGATCGCACACCACGCTGCGCAGTTCGGCGACGAGCGCGGGCAACGCGAGCACCCGGATGCGCACCTCTTCGGGCAACTCGGGGTCGGGCACCGCATCGGAATCGTCGCCGCCGAGCAGTTCGTCGACGAACCGCGAACGTACGAGTTCGGTATCGCCGCTCACCGAATCGACCGCGGTGACCACCAGGTGTGTGCGGGCTCGGCTGCAGGCGACGAGGAACAGCCTGCGCTCGTCGGCGAGCAGTGGTGCCATGCGCGACAACCGCACCGACGCATGCTCGCCTCCGTCGGCACCCGACACCGCATCGATGAGCGATTCGATGCCGAGCAGCGTGCCCCGCGCCCGCAGACTCGGCCACAAGCCTTCCTGCACACCGGCGACCACGACGACATCCCATTCGCGCCCGGCGGCGGAATGCGCGCTGACCACCGTCACCGCTTCGGTCTCGGCGACCAACCGCGTGCGCACGGTGCCGGGAATCTCCTGCTCGGTCAGGTAATCCACGAATCCTGCGATCTGCGCGCGGGGTAGGCGGTCGACGTAGTCGGCGGCGGCGTCGAACAATGCCACGACAGCGTCGAGGTCGCGGTCGGCCTGCGCGCCGACCGGTCCGCCGCGGGCCGACGCGGCGGCCCAGCGTCGTTCGAGACCGGTGGCTTGCCAGGCCTCCCACAGCACGTCCTCGAGTCCGCCGCCCCGCAGGGCCGCGGAGCGGGCTTTGCGCAGCACGCCGAGAACCTTTCGCAGCGGCGCGGACTCCACCTCGGTCAGGCCGCGGACGAGGTGGGCGGTCTCGCCGCCCTTGTCACCGCCGTCGCCGTCGGTGAGCAGCAGACGCAGCAGTTCCGCAGAGTCGCGGTCGCGCCCGGACGCCAATTCGACGCGGCGCAGACCTCGCCGCAGACGACGCAGGGCGACGGGTTCGGCACCGCCGACCGGACCCGACAGCAGCGCCAGCGCCTCCTCGCCGCCGAACCGGCGACCGGACACTGCCCGCAGCACGAGCAGCAGACCTGCCACGCTGTGCTGCCGGGCGAGAGGGAGTTCGGAGGCCGCGGTGGTCATGGGGACGCCGGCGGCGAGCAGCGCGCGTCGCAGCGGTGCGAGGACTCGCGGCACCGATCGGACGACGATCGCCATGCGGGACCAGGGCACTCCGTCGACGAGGTGGGCGCGGCGCAGGGTGTCGGCGACGAGCGCGGCTTCCTTCGCCTGCGACGACTGCACCACCACCCGCACCGTGCCGGGTTCGGTTGCGGCCTCGGGTGAGATGCCATCGGGCGAGGTGCCATCGGGCGAGGCGGCGCCGCGATGCGGAGGCAGCCCGGGCACTCTGCGCGCGATGCGGTGGGACACCGCCGCTACCGCGGGCGCGGCCCGGTAATTGGTACCGAGCACGATGCGGCGAGACGGGTCGTCGTCGGCCAACCGTTCGAGAAAGGTGGGATCGGCGCCACGGAAACCGAACACGCTCTGGTCGGGGTCGCCCGCGACGGTGCTCGTCCGGGTACCGGTGCCGATCACCCGCACCAGGTGAGCCGCCTGCGGGTCGAGGTGCTGCGCATCGTCGACGAGAAGGTGACGAACCCGGTTGCGCTCGGACGCGAGCAGGTCCGGGTCGGTCGCGAACGCGGCAAGCGCCGCCCCGACGAGTTCTGCCGCGTCGAGCGCGGGCGCGGTCGCTTCGGGTGCTTCGAGACCGACGGCGCCGCGCAGCAGCATGACCTGCTCGTACCGCTGCGCGAATCGCCCGGCCGCGACCCACTCGGGGCGATCACGCCGCTCGCCCAGTGCGACGAGGTCTTCGGGACCGAGCCCGCGCTCGCTGGCACGCAGCATCAGATCGCGGAGTTCGACGGCGAATCCGGTCATGCCGAGGGCGGGGCGGAGTCGCTCGGGCCACCCGGTGGCACCGTCGTCGATGTCGCCACGGAGCAGTTCGCGTAGGACCGCGTCCTGTTCGGCGCCGGTGATCAGTCGCGGCGGCGGGTTGCCGTGCGCAGTTGCCTGTAAGCGCAATACCGCGAACGCGTACGAGTGGACGGTGCGGACCAGCGGTTCCCGGGTGGCGCGTGCACCGGCACCCAGCAGCCCGGCGGTGATCGCCTCGCGCAGCGCTGTCGCGGCGCGACGGGAGTGGGTGAGTACGAGGACGGACTCGGGGTCGACCCCGGAGGAGATGCGGTGTGCCACCACGTCGACCAGCAGCGACGTTTTGCCGGTACCGGGCCCGCCGAGCACCTGCCAGGGGCGCCATCGCGGGGCGGGCGGTGCGTCGGCGAACACTGCCCGCACATCGTCGGGCCACGTCCTGGCGGCTGGTGCGACATCCGGTCGCCGGACCAGTCGCGCGGCAGGTCGTCGCGAGCGGTCGGGCGCACGGAGGTCGAGGTCGGGCATATCGACATCCCACCAGAACCCCCCGACAACCGGCCGGTGGCATCTGCCGTCTCCCTGCCCGAAGAATCGTTAACGCCCGGAAGCAACGGGTAGGTAAGGCTAGGTTAAGCTCTGCCTCGGCTGCGGCACCACGCCGCCGACTGTCGACGCAGAACGAGGATCACAGCTATGAACGCCATCCGTAACTACCGGCGCGCCGCAATCGGCGCCCTGGCCGTCATCGCCCTGGCCGGGTGCTCCACTTCCACGACCGACGACGCCGACACCACCGCGGCAGCCCAGACGGTCGCGATCGAGGACAACTTCGGCGAGCAGACCGTGACGACTCCGCCGAAGTCCGTGGTGGCGACGGACAACAGCACGTTCGAGACGCTCGACTCGTGGGGCGTGGACCTGTCGGCCGGCGCCGTGAGCCTGATGCCGAGCACGATCGGGTACAAGCAGGACAGCGACGTCGTCGACCTCGGCACCCACCGCGAGCCGAACCTCGAGGCGGTTGTCGCGGCCGAGCCCGACCTCATCATCAACGGCGGCCGGTTCGCGCAGTTCCGCGGGGACTTCGAGCGCCTCGCGCCCGACGCCGCCATCGTCGAGGTCACTCCGCGCGACGACCAGCCGTTCGACGCCGAGCTCAAGCGCGGCACCACCGTTCTCGGCGAGATCTTCGGCAAGCAGGCCGAAGCCCAGGCCCTCAACGACGCGTTCGACGCCTCGATCGCGCGCGTGAAAGCCGCCTACTCCCCCGACACGTCCGTGATGGGCTTGATCACCTCCGGCGGCGAAATCGGCTACGTCGCGCCGAGCACCGGCCGCACGATCGGCCCCATGTTCGACATCTTCGGTTTCACCCCGTCGCTCGAGGTGCCCGAGAGCTCGGACAACCACCAGGGCGACGACATCTCGGTCGAGGCCGTCGCAGCCTCCAACCCCGACCTGATCATCGTGATGGACCGTGACGCGGGAACCGCCAACGGTGGCGGCGAGGGATTCGTCCCCGCGGCGAACATCATCGAGAACACCGAAGCGCTGAAGTCCGTCACCGCCGTCAAGGACGGCAAGGTGATCTTCCTGCCGACCGATACCTACACCAACGAGAGCATCCAGACGTACACGGAGTTCTTCAACTCCCTCGCGGACCTGCTCGAGCAGCAGAAGTCCTGATCTTCGTCACTCCTGGCGCCCGCGGGTTCGTCCCGCGGGCCCAGGCATGAATGCCTCACGGAAGACAGCAGCATCGATGAGCACAACGACGGTTTCCCCGACCCGCAAGGGCCGGTTGTTCGACTGGAAACTCCTCCTGGGAATCCTCGGAGTCTGTGTCCTGCTGACCATGTCGCTGTTCACCGGGGTGTACGACATCTTCGGCGGCGAACAGGGCTGGGAGATGTTCGAGATCACCCGCATCCCCCGGACGATCGCGCTGGTTCTGGCGGGCGCGGCAATGGCGATGTCGGGGCTGGTGATGCAGTTGCTCACCCAGAACCGGTTCGTCGAGCCGACCACCGCCGGCACGACGGAGTGGGCGGGCCTCGGCCTCATCCTGATGATGATCCTCCTGCCCGGATCCGGACTCGTACCGCGGATGATCGGGGCGATCGCCGCCGCCTTCGTCGGCACGATGATCTTCTTCCTGTTCCTCCGCCGCGTCTCGCTGTCCTCGTCCCTCATCGTGCCGATCGTCGGCATCATGCTCGGCGCCGTCGTCGGCTCGATCACGACGTACCTCGCCCTGGCCACCGACATGCTCCAGAGCTTGGGCGTGTGGTTCGCCGGAAGCTTCACCTCCGTCCTGCGGGGACAGTACGAGGTGCTCTGGATCGTCGCCGCGGTTGCGGTCGCGGTGTTCCTGGTCGCGGACCGCCTCACGGTGGCCGGCCTGGGCGAAGACGTGGCGACGAACGTCGGGCTCAACTACACCCGGATCATCTTCCTGGGCACCGGCCTCATCGCTGTGGCCACCGGCGTCGTGACCGTCGTCGTGGGAAATCTGCCGTTCATCGGCCTCATCGTCCCGAACATCGTCTCCATGTTCCGCGGCGACGACCTGCGCAGCAATCTGCCCTGGGTCTGCTTGCTGGGCATCGCGATCGTGACGGTGTGCGACCTCATCGGGCGGACGATCATCGCCCCGTTCGAGGTCCCCGTCTCGCTCATCCTCGGCGTGGTCGGCGCCGTCGTGTTCATCGCTCTACTGCTGCGGAGCCGTCGTCATGCCTGAAACCATGCCCGTCAGCGCGGAACCGGCGGTCGCGGCACCGCCGGCGGAACTTCCCACATCGGACGTCTTTCCGAACCCGAAGGCGCGCCGGCGCTACTGGATTCTGCTCGCCGGCCTGTCGCTGCTCGCGTGCTTCTTCGCAGTAGGAACGCTGGTGTGGAACAACCCGATGCCGTTCGGGAGTTCCGGATTCTGGCGGATCACGGAGATGCGGGCGACCAGCCTTGTCGTCATCGCAATCGTCGTGGTGTGCCAGGCCACCGCCACCGTCGCGTTCCAGACGGCGACGAACAACCGGATCATCACACCGTCGATCATGGGATTCGAGGCACTGTACGTCGCGATCTCCACCGCCGCGGTGTACTTTCTGGGTGCCGTCGGAGTCGTTGCACTGCAAGGAACTCCGCAGTTCCTCCTGCAGATCGCGCTGATGGTCTTCTTCTCGCTCGTGCTCTACGGGTGGTTGCTGTCGGGTAAGTACGGCAACCTGCAGGTGATGCTGCTCGTCGGGATCATCCTCGGCGGTGGGCTCGGCTCCGTCTCGACCTTCATGCAGCGACTGCTCACCCCGAGCGAATTCGACATCCTCACCGCGCGGTTGTTCGGGTCCGTGTCCAACGCGGACGCCTCCTACCTCCCCGTCGCGATTCCCCTGTGCCTAGCCGCTGCCGCCGCACTGTGGTGGCGTGCACGGAAACTCAACCTGGTGGCGCTGGGACGCGACATCACCACCAACCTCGGCCTGAATCACCGCCGCGAGATCATGATCGTGCTGTTCCTCGTGTCGGTCCTGATGGCCGTCTCCACCGCCCTCATCGGACCCATGACGTTCCTGGGCTTTCTCGTGGCCACCCTCGCGTACCAGTTCGCGAACACCTACGACCACCGATACGTGTTTCCCGTCGCGGTGCTGACCGGGTTCGTCATCCTCACGGGGGCCTACTTCGTTCTCAAGAACATCTTCTACGCCGAGGGCGCGGTGTCGATCATCATCGAAGCCGTCGGCGGTTCGGTGTTCCTCTACGTCCTCCTCCGAAAGGGCAGACTGTGATCGAGCTCAAGGGCGTCCGCAAGGACTATGGTGACGGGGTGTCGATCGGCCCCGTCGATCTCCAGATTCCGGCGGGCGGTATCACCGCGCTGGTCGGGCCCAACGGAGCCGGCAAGTCGACGCTGCTGACGATCATCGGCCGGCTGCTCGGTGCCGATTCCGGTTCGATCGAGATCGCCGGATACGACATCGCGCGCACCCCGTCGAAAGACCTCGCGAAGATCGTCTCGATCCTGCGTCAGGAGAACCACTTCGTCACCCGGCTGACGGTGCGTCAGCTCGTGGGCTTCGGCCGGTTCCCGCATTCGAAGGGCCGTATCACCCGGCAGGATCAGGAGATCATCAGCCGCGCGATCGAGTTCTTCGACCTCGGCCCGCTCGAGAACCGCTATCTCGATCAGCTCTCCGGCGGGCAGCGCCAGCGCGCCTATGTCGCGATGGTGCTGTGCCAGGACACCGACTACGTCCTTCTCGACGAGCCGCTCAACAATCTCGACATGCGGCATTCGGTCCTGATGATGCAGCACCTGCGCCGTGCCGCCGACGAACTCGGGAGGACGGTGGTCATCGTCCTGCACGACATCAACTTTGCCGCGCACTACGCGGACCGGATCTGCGCGGTGAAGAACGGGCGCGTCGTCGAGTTCGGGACCCCGCAGGAGATCGTGGTCGACGACACGCTCACCCGCGTGTTCGACACCCCGGTGACCTGCGTGGACGGCCCCAACGGCCCGCTGGCCGTCTACTACCGGTAGCCGGCTGCGATAGTGGTCGCGTGAACGCTGCCGAGACCCTCCGCACCCACCTGTTCGGCCCCGCCGACGGGCCGCAGATCCTTGCTCTGCACGGGCTCACGGGTCACGGCCGGCGCTGGCGGCACCTCGCGGAGACTCATCTCCCCCACGCCCGGTTCCTCGCACCCGACCTTCGCGGCCACGGCCGATCGCCGTGGACACCGCCCTGGACGTTCGAGCGCCACGTCGACGACCTGCTCCGCGTGCTGGACACGCATGCCTCCGGTCCGGTGACGGTGGTGGGTCATTCCTTCGGGGGCGCTTTGGCGCTGCATCTCGCCGCCGCGGCACCGGAACGCGTGCGAGCGCTCGTCCTGCTCGATCCGGCGATCGCGTTGCCACCGGAGCGGATGCTCGAGGTCGCCGACTCGACGGCCCGCTACCCGGACTACACCGACGAGGCGGAGGCGCGTGCCGAGAAAGTCGGCGCCGACTGGGCCGAAGTCGATCCGGAACTGCTCGACGCGGAGGTCGAAGAGCATCTGGTGGCGCTCGATTCGGGGCGCGTCGCCTGGCGGGTGTGCGTGGCCGCGACGGTGACGTCGTGGAGCGAACTCGCCCGGGACTACGTGTTGCCCCCCGCTCACATCCGGACCGTGTTCGCGCGGGCCGGAAAGGTCCAGCCCGGATACACCTCGCCCGAGTTCCGCGCCGCACTCGCCGACCGGCTGGGATCGAACCTGACGGAGGTGGAGGTGGACTGCGATCACATGATCGAGCAGGCCCGCCCCGCCGAGACCGCCGACCTCATCTCCCGGGTGCTGTAGATGGCCGCGACCACCGACGACCAGATCGAAAAGGTGCGCGCGCTCGTCGCGTCCATCCCGGAGGGGCGCGTGGCCACCTACGGCGACATCGCCGATGCCGCAGAGCTTTCCAGCCCGCGTACGGTCGGCTGGATCATGCGTACCGATACCGCCGACCTGCCGTGGCATCGCGTGGTGCCGGCGTCCGGCAGACCTGCCGCGCACCTCGCCTACCGGCAACTGGCCCGGCTGGCGCTCGAAGGCACACCGATCCGCGGAGACCGAGTGGATCTGGCGCAGGCACGCCACCTCTTCCCCGCCCCGTGACAACGACCTCGCCGGTCGGTCCGGCCATCCGGACCCACCGGCGAGGTGCGTGATTCGCTGGTGCTCAGGCGCGTTCGGGCCTGGCCAACGCCATCGCACCCAACGCGATGACGCCGCTGACGACCATCGCCACCGCCATGGGCACCGCGGTGTCCTCTCCGCCGATTCCGACGAGCGGGGCGATCGCTGCCGCGAGCAGGAACTGGAGCGCACCGAGCAACGCCGAGCCGGTGCCCGCCGCGCGCTGCGCCTGGCCCAGGGCCAAGGTGGTGGCGTTCGCGATGATGAGTCCGAGGCTGCTCATCGTGCACCACAGCAGGATCAGCGTCACCCACATCGCCGGTCCGGCAAGGCTGTTGATGAGCATCAGGACAGACATGGACGCCAGGATCGTGAGGCCGATCCGCAACGTTCGGCCGGAGCCGATCCGGCGGACGATGTTGTCGTTCGCGATACTGCCGATCACGAGACCTATCGCGTTGGCGGTGAACGCCACCGTGTACCAGCCGGTGGACATGCCGTGGACGTTCTGCAGCACGAACGGCGACGCGGAGATGTACGCGAACATCACACCGAAGGCGAAGGCGTACGCGAGTGTGTATCCGACGTACCGGCGGTTCCGGAGTACTTCCCGGGCATCCCGCAGCATCGCGGTGGCGCCGCCTTGGGTGCGGCGCTCGACGGGATGGGTCTCGGCCACCAGAAGCAGCACGGCCAGGAACATGAGGACGGACAAGCCGGCGAGCACCCAGTAGACGGCACGCCAGCCGACGTTCGTGACGATCACACCGCCGACGAGAGGCGCGATGATCGGAGCTACCGCGTTGATGACGACGAGCAGGCTGAACAGCTTGGCAGCCGCGACGCCCTCGGCCCGGTCGGCGATGACGGCGCGGCCGAGCACGATGCCCGCCGCACCGGCGAAGCCCTGCACGAACCGCGCGCCCGCGAGCAATTCGATGGTGGGCGCGAGCGCACTCGCGGCACTGAACACCGCGCACGCGAGGGTGCCGACGAGCAGGAGCGGGCGGCGGCCGAACCGGTCGGACAAGGGGCCGAAGACGAGCTGGCCGATGGCCATTCCGAGCAGGAATGTCGTGAGGGTCAGCTGAATCGCCGACGCGCTCGTGTCGAATTCCTCGGCCATTTCCGGAAAGGCCGGGAGGTACATGTCGATCGCCAGCGGCGCCACTGCCGCGAGGAGAGCCAGGACCGCGATCAACTTCGCCGAGAACGGCGTGCCGCCGGTGTCGTCACCGGTCTCGGTGCTCTCGGGGAGATCCGGCGCCTGGGTGGTCGCGGAGTCATGCTGGGGCATACGTGCCTTTCATTGCCGATGTATATTTAAATGTATATATACATTTAAGAGCTAGTATCGTAGCATGGTGAATCCACGGGACGTAAGCGACAGCGACGTCGACAGCCTCGCCCGGACCTCTCGTTCGCTGGTGTGGGCGCTCCGGAGATTCGGCGAGCGCGAGGCGGGCCTGTCGGCCATGCCGAACTCCGAGATCGAGGTCCTGCGCGCGGTTGCCGAGCGCCCGGGCAGTTCGATTTCGGAGATCGCGCGCGCGCTCGACCTGCAGAACAGCAACGTCAGCACCACCGTCAGCCGCCTCGTCGATCGGGGACTGCTCGAGCGACGCGCCGATCCGAACGACGGGCGATCGCACCGGATTCACCAGACCGACCTGGCCCGGCGCAACAACGCGCTGATCGACGCCATGTGGGCACGGGGCATACGCGATCTGCTCACCACGCTGAGCCCCGAAGAAGCGCACACCCTGATCGAGGCCGCGCCTCTGCTCGCCCGGCTCGGCTCGATGCCCAAGAACTACTGATCGACATTCGGCAGGACACCGGCCCCTGCGAAAACTGCGGCGTCATGGGGCAGCATGAGGATATGAGTGCACTGACCGACGTGGAGGCAGTGATCGTCGCGGGCGGCCGCGCGACCCGGATGGGAGGCGTCGACAAACCCGCCCTGGCGGTCGGGGGGCGGCGCCTCCTCGACACCGCCCTCGCCTCCGTCACCGGGTGTGCGCGGATCACGGTGGTGGGCCCCCGGCGCGACGACCTCGACCCCGCGATCATCCAGGTCCAGGAACACCCGGCCGGCGCCGGGCCCGTCGCGGCGCTCGCCGCCGCAAGCCCTGTGGCCGACGTCGTGGTGACGCTGGCGGCGGACCTGCCCTTCGTCACCGCCGCCACCGTGGCAACACTGATCGCGGCCCTCGACGCCGATCTGTCCGCGGATGCCGCCTTTGCGGTGGACGACGAGGGCAGGACGCAGTACCTGCTCGCGGTGTGGCGAGGCCCCGCGCTCTCTGCACGCCTCGCGCATCTCGGCGAGGAGGTGGCCGACCGGCCGATGAAGGCTCTGCTCCCCGACCGGTACGCCTCGGTCACCGTGACGGGCACCGCCGACTGCGACACTCCGGCAGATCTGCACCGTGCGCGCGTCGCCCACGCCCCGGGACGCGTCGCATCCGGCCCGGACGACGCACGATCGCTGGTGCGTCAGGCCTTGCTCCCGCTGGACGCTCGGCGGATACCCGTCGCCGCGGCGGAGGGCGCGACACTCGCCGCCCCACTCGTCGCCGAAGCGGCCCTGCCTCCCCTGCCGACGTCCGCGATGGACGGCTACGCCGTTGCAGGTGACGGACCGTGGGCACTGCGGCCCGAGGTCCGCCGCGCGGGTGATCCCGTGGTGTTCACGCTCGCCGACGGCGAGGCTGCCCGCATCGCGACCGGCGCCCATCTCCCGGCCGGTGCCACCGCGGCCGTCCGCGACGAGTTCGTCCGCGTGGACAACGGTGTGGTGCACCGGCTTCCGGAGTGCCCGGTGCGTGACGACACCCGCCGACGGGGCGAAGACTGGGACCCCGGGTTCGTGCTCGCCGAAAGCGGCGAGACCGTCACCCCCGCCGTCCTGTCCGCGGCACTGAGCGGCGAGGTCGCCGAGATCGACGTCCGGGGCCCGCTCCGGGTGCACCTCGTCATCAGTGGCGACGAGATCGTGCGCCACGGTCCGCTGCTCGAGGGCCGGACCCGGGATTCTCTGGGCCCTGTACTCCCCCGTTTCGTCCGGTGGTGTGGCGCCGAACCGGTCGGTGAGACGCTGTTGCACGACAGCCCCGGCGGGTTCGAGGCCCTCTTCGCAGGCACACAGGACGTCGACGTGCTCGTGATCGTGGGGGCTACGGGCGGCGGCGCCGCGGATCAGCTGCGCGGCGCTCTGGACCGGGCAGGTGCGCACATCGTCGTCGAACGTGTGCGGTGCAAGCCCGGCGGTTCCCAGGTCGCCGCCGTGCTGCCCGACGGCCGCGCGGTGCTGGGCCTGCCGGGAAACCCGGTTGCGGCGTTGTCGACGCTGCTGGTGATGCTTCCGGCCGTCGTCGACGGCCGTACCGGCCGCACGCCGCCGTCACGCCTGGTCGGCCCTCTGGCGAACGCGTCGGAGGTGGAGGGCGATCGCACACGCCTGTTACCCGCTCGCCAGCGTGAGGATGGACAGTGGTTGTGCGACAACGCGATCCGCACCGCCCACCTCGCCGGCCTGATCGGCCGCACCGCGATAGCGCTGGTGCCGCCCCGGTGCTCCGACGGAGATGTCGTGGAGTTGCTGCCGCTCCCCCGCTGACGCGTCCGGTGTACGGCCGTGTCAGCGCGCCGGGCGCACCCCCGCGCTTGCCTTCAGCGCAGGAACGGCGGCGTAGTACCGGCGGGCGACCAGATCGACCACAGGCGCCGTCACGCCGAGCGGGGCGGTGACCCCGTCGGCGCCGGCGCCGGACAGACGGGAGTGAAACAGTCCTTCGGCCAACAGATACGACGCGACGAACACCCGCCGGGCTCCTCGCTCGCGCAGCTCCTCGACCACCTGCGGCACGCGCGGTTCTCCGGTCGCGACGTAGCCGACGGACACGGTCCGGTGCGTCAGAGCCGACAGCATGTCGGCTGCCCGGTGCACGTCGTGCAGTGCCCTCGGGTCGGAGGACCCGGCCGCCGCGAGCACCACGGCATCCCCGGGACGCCACCCGGCCTCGCGCAACCGCTGGACGAGCACACGCGCCAGGGCCGGGTCGGGGCCGAGAGCCGGAGTGATCAGCACTCTGCCGTGACCGCTGTCGGCGACCTCCCGTGGCACGTCGGCGTGCACGTGATATCCGGAGGCGAGGAATGCCGGCACCAGCACCACCGGCCCCGCGATCTCGCGCAGCACCTCGGACGGCGAGGGACCGAGTACGTCGACGAACGCCACCCGGGTCGCGCCGACCCGGCCGGACACCGCGTCGGCGAGGCGGGCGATCATCTCGACTCCGCGCGGGTTGCGGGTGCCGTGGGCGACGAGCAGCAGAGCGGGATCGGTCATGGCTCAGGGTCCTTCCGGATCGACCGCCAAGCGGTAGCCGCGCTTGACCACGGTTTGAACGATCGACGGCGCTCCGAGGGCCGACCGCAACCTCGCGACCGCCGTCTCCACCGCATGGGTGTCTCCGCCGCCTCCGGGAAGCGCGGCGAGCAGTTCTTCGCGGGAGACGACGCGTCCGGGCCGCGACGCGAGCGTCCGGATCAGCGCCATCCCCGCAGGGGCCAGACACCGGGTGGTGTCGTCGACCATCACGCACCGCCCGCGCATTCCGAGGACATGCCCTCCGGCTTCGATCCGCACGGCGCGGCGCGGAAGTTCCTCGGCGAGGTGCCGCGCCAGCGAGCCGAGCCGTGCACGCGAGGGCATCGTCACCGGCACCTCGAGAGCGACGAACGGCGCCGCGGTGACCGGGCCGACGCACACCGCGGCGACACCGGTGCGAAACCCTCGCAACATCAGTTCGAGCATTCCGGTGTCCTTGGCGCGCATGAGCATCGAGGCCACCGCCGGTGCACTCGTGAAGCTCACCGCGTCGAGCCCGTAATCGGCGACCTGCTCGATCATGCGGTCCAGCGTCGCGGGATCGTCGGGCGGAGTCCACCGGTAGACGGGGACCGCGACGACATCCGCACCCGCGGCCCGAAGCGCTTCGCACACATCCGTTCCCGGCTCCCACTCGGTGCGCTCACCGTGCAGCTGGACCGCGATCCGGCGGCCCCGGACACCTTCGGCGAGCAGGTGTTCGAGCACCTCGGCGGACGACTCCGACGCCGGTGACCATTCCTCGCGCAATTCCGCGGCGCGGATCGCCCCGGTGACTTTCGGTCCCCGGGCCAGGATGCGGCTACCCGCAAGAGAGCGCGCCAGATCGTCGGAAAGCCCCCACCCGTCCGCTGCTCCCATCCAGCCGCGGAATCCGATCGCGGTCGTCGCGACCGTGATGTCCGGTGGGCCGGCGACGATGCTGCGGGTCACCCGCTCGAGTTCGGTGTCGTCCGAGAGCGGGATGATGCGGATCGCCGGTGCGTGCACCACGTCGGCGCCGCGCCGCGTGAGCAACGTCGCGAACTCGTCCGCACGTCGCGCCGCCGTGACTCCGACGGTGAAACCGCGCAGCGGCGTGTTGTCCTGGTTCACGAAAGCTCGGCGCCGGTCGCCGGACCGTCGTCGGAGCGCGCGCTGGTGAGGTGGCTGTGGACCTGCACGACACCCGCCCACACTCGCACGTCGTAGACCGGCAACCGCACCGACGGGTCGTCGAGGCAGCGACCGTCGTCGAGCGAGAACACCTGCTTGAGAAGGGGTGAGGCAAGGGTGGGTTCGCCCGCGCGGTCCCCGACGATGCCACGGGACATCACGGCGGCGCGGCCGAACGGATCGAAGTTCCCGACCGCGCGCAGCGTGCCGTCGTCGAGCAGGAACACCGCGACCTGTTCGCCCCCGCGCAGCAGGACGGCCACTCCGCGGCCGGGAATCAGGTGGCTGAGCGGACAGGCCGACGTCCATTCCAGGCGCCCGTCGAACACGCTCTCACGCGTCGAACCCCCAGCGGTATGCGACTCGATGACGGTCATGGGATGGTCCCTCCTCGAAACTTCCGTCCTGGCATTCTGTGGCCCCGGTGTTTCACGCGCGTTACCCACCGATTCCCTCCACGTAAGCAGGCACGTCACGCGGACGCATCCCGCCCGATCTTCGGCATGCCGACCAGGACGGGTACCTTCCGCTTGCCGGAGTCGTCGAATCGGATGGTCGGGTCCGGCTGCTCCGGGGCATTGACGAAGGAGACGAAACGCGCCAGCAGTTCGGGATCCTCGAGCACTCCCGCCCATTCGTCCTTGTACCCGGCGACATGCTTTGCCATCGCGGCTTCGAGTTCGGCGGCGATGCCGAGGCTGTCGCCGCACACGACGTCCTTCAGGTGCTCGAGCCCGCCGTCGAGCGCGTCGAGCCAGGGCGCCGTGCGCTGCAACCGGTCGGCGGTGCGGATGTAGAACATCAGGAACCGGTCGATGTACCGGACCAGGGTCTCGTCGTCGAGCCCACCGGCGAGCAACTGCGCGTGCTTCGGGGACTGCCCGCCGTTACCGCACACGTAGAGGTTCCAGCCGTTTTCCGTGGCGATCACCCCGACGTCCTTGCCTCGCGCTTCGGCGCATTCGCGCGCGCAACCGGAGACGCCGAACTTGAACTTGTGCGGCGCTCGCAAACCGCGGTATCGCATTTCGAGGTCCACCGCCATCCCCACCGAATCCTGCACGCCGTACCGGCACCAGGTCGAGCCGACACAGCTCTTCACCGTGCGCAGCGATTTACCGTAGGCCTGCCCGGACTCCATCCCGGCGTCGACGAGCCGTTTCCAGATCGCGGGCAGTTGCTCCACCCGGGCACCGAACATGTCGATGCGCTGGCCGCCGGTCATCTTGACGTACAGCCCGAAGTCCCGCGCGACCTCCCCGATGACGATGAGCTGTTCGGGGGTGCACTCGCCACCGGGCATCCGCGGCACCACCGAGTAGGTGCCGTTCTTCTGGATGTTGGCGAGGAAGTGGTCGTTGGTGTCCTGGAGCCCCGCCTGCTGACGATGCAGGATGTGGTCGGAGTCGGTGGACGCGAGGATCGACGCGACGACGGGCTTGCAGATGTCGCAGCCCCGTCCGGTGCCGTAGCGCGAGATCAGTGCAGAGAAGGTGCGAATCTGCGTGGCTCGCACGATCTCGAACAGCTCGGCGCGCGACTGCTCGAAGTGCTCGCACAGTGCCTTCGACATCGGCACGCCGGAACTGCTGAGAAGTTGTTTGACGGTCGGGAGGCACCCGCCGCACGTGGTGCCGGCGTTCGTACACGCTTTGACCTGCGCGATGTCGCACGCCCCGTCCGCGATCGCCCCGCAGATCGCACCCTTGGTGACGCCGTTGCACGAACACACCTCGGCATCGTCGGGAAGCGCTCCGGCGCCGGGCTTTTCACCTGCCGGGGAGATGAGCGCCGCCGGATCGCCCGGAAGCTCGCGGCCGACGAGCGGACGCAACGTGCCGTACGCCGACGCGTCGCCGACGAGAATTCCGCCGAGCAACGTCTTCGCGTCGTCCGACACGACCAGCTTCGCGTAGGTGCCCTTCGCCGAGTCGGACAGCACCACCTCGAGCGCACCGGGCGTGACCCCGTGGGCGTCACCGAAGCTGGCGACGTCCACACCGAGCAACTTGAGTTTGGTCGACAGATCCGCGCCGGGGAATTCGGCGGCGCCGCCGAGCAGTCGGTCGGCGACCACCTCTGCGGTGCTGTACCCGGGAGCGACGAGCCCGTAACAGGTGCCCTCCACGGCAGCGCACTCTCCGATGGCATAGATCGCGTCGTCCGTGGTGCTGCGGCACCCGAGGTCGGTGAGAACACCGCCGCGCGCGCCCAGGTCGAGACCGGCGTCGCGAGCGAGCGCGTCCTGCGGGCGCACTCCGGCGGAGAACACCAGCACCGCGGCGTCGATCGTCGATCCGTCGGACAGTTCGACGACGAGACCGGAAGGCCCCTCGGTGATTCCGGCCGTGCCCACCCCGGTGTGCACCGTGAGCCCGAGCTCGGTCACGAGCCGTTCGAGGACCCGTCCGCCGCCCTCGTCGACCTGCAGCGGCATCAGACGCGGCGCGAACTCCACCACGTGCGGAGACATTCCCAGCCGGCGGAGAGCGTTCGCGGCCTCGAGCCCGAGCAGGCCGCCGCCGACCACCACACCGACCGGGGCGTCACCGTGCACGGACGCGGCGTCGGCCGCCGCCCGGATGCCGTCGAGATCGTCGAGCGTGCGGTAGACGAAACACCCCGGCAGTGCGTTGCCGGGGATCGGCGGCACGAACGGGTAGGAACCGGTCGCGAGGACGAGCGCGTCGTAGGCCAGCACGTCACCGGCATCGGTGGTCACCGTACGCGCCGCCCGATCGACCGACACGACGCGGGAAGAAACCCGAAGATCGACGAGAGGGTCTGCCGCATAGTCGTTTCCGGCGAGCGCGAGTTCTCTGCGATCCCAGGTTCCGACGTACGAGGACAATCCGACGCGATCGTAGGCGGGGTCCGGTTCCTCGCAGAGGACCGTGATCTTCCACGCGTCGTGCTCGTCGCGGGAACGCAATGCCTCCACGAAGCGGTGCCCGACCATTCCGTGTCCGACGACGACGACGTTCTTGCGGCTCATGGGAAGTCTCTCTCTGTTCGTGCAGGCGGATCGGTGTCAGACGGTGGCGTCGGACAGTCGCGTCGCCGGGGTCACCGGTGCGGTCGATGTGGGTGCGGACGACTCGACGGGTTGCTGCGGGCGGCGAAGGAAGACGACCCACGTCACCGCGATGCAGACGAGGTAGAAGATCGCGAAGACCCAGAACGCCATGGTGGCGGACTGTGCCTCGCCGCCGTACGAACCGCGGAAGACGAGGTTGATACCGACGCCGCCGAGTCCGCCGATAGCACCGGCGAATCCGATGAGGGCGCCGGACATGCTGCGCGACCACGCCGCCTTCTCGGCACGATCGGCACCGGCAAGGCCCTGGGCCTTCGCTTCGAAGATCGAGGGGATCATCTTGTACACCGAGCCGTTGCCCAAGCCGGACAACAGGAACAGTGCGATGAACCCGAGCACCATGGCCGTCAGGACGCCGCCGGACGCTGCGCCGGCGCTCGCGTCGTCGAGGGTTCCCGCCACGATCAGTACCGCGGCGGCGAGCGCCATACCGACGAATGTGTACATCGTGATGCGGCCGCCGCCGATACGGTCGGCCAGTTTCCCGCCGATCGGACGCGAGAGCGAGCCGAGCAACGGGCCGATGAAGGCGATCTGGGCGGCGTGCAGAGCAGCCTGGGCGGGTGTGTCGCCGCCGGCGAGGAAGTTGATCTGAAGCACCTGGCCGAACGCGAAACTGAAGCCGATGAAGGAACCGAACGTGCCGATGTACAGGAAGGAGATGACCCACGAGTCACTGAACTTCAGCGCGCGGCCCATGGCACGCAGGTCCGCTTTCTGGTCGCCGAGGTTGTCCATGAACAGGGCCGCACCGATCGCGGCCGCACCGCACAGCACCAGGTAGACGGCGCAGACGATCCACGGTTCGGTATTGCCGACGGTCGCGATGACCAGCAGGCCGATCAACTGAATCGCCGGCACCCCGATGTTGCCGCCACCCGCGTTGAGCCCGAGTGCCCAGCCCTTGAGTCGCTGGGGGTAGAACGCGTTGATGTTCGTCATCGACGAGGCGAAGTTACCGCCGCCGACGCCGGCAAGCGCCGCGACCAGCATGAACGTGCTGTACGAGTGCCCCGGGTTCAGCATCAGATACAGCGCGCCCATGAGCGGGACGAACAGCACGAGCGCACTGAAGACGGTCCAGTTACGGCCACCGAATCGTGCGGTCGCCACGGTGTAGGGAATGCGGAGCACGGCACCGACGAGCGTGGGCACCGCGACGAGGAAGAACTTGCCCGCGGCGTCGATGCCGTAGATGTCGGTGGGCATGAACAGCACCATGACCGACCACACGGACCACACCGAGAATCCGACGTGTTCGGCGATGACCGACCAGATCAGGTTTCTCTTGGCGATCTGCTTGCCGCCGGACTCCCACGCCTCGACGTCTTCGGCGTCCCAGCTCTCGATGTAGTGCTTGCGCGCGAATCTCTCTCGGAGAGTCTCGTTCCGGACCGAATCCGCCATGCCGGCCGCCCTTCTCAGGTGTGTGATGAACCCAAGGTAGGCAACGGGTGTTGCCGCGGTGCTGCCCGCGATGACCGTCGCGTCAAGAGATGCTCACCCGGTGACGGGCGACGGTGTGAGGTGGCGGTAACCGATATCAGAGAAGGAATCGGACCAGGTCGGCGGTGTGCGCCAGCCCGGGGAACGCTTCTTCGGTGGATCGGGGGTGCAGCGCATGGACCGCGAGCCTGAACATCACGGCGCGCAACAGCATCTGCGGCCACTCCGGAAGGTCTTCCCACCGTGCGATGAGACCGTCGTCGGCGCCGCCCCACGACAACGCGTCGACGACGGTCACCGCGGCCGCCCACGACGCGGGACGCCAGTAGGGCGTGATGTCGGTGAGGCCCGGCGCGGCTCGTCCCGCGAACAAGACGGTCCCGAAGAGATCGCCGTGCACGAGTTGGTCGGGCAGGTGCACCGGCTTCCGGAACGTGGCGAGCTGCCCGATGAGGTCGAGGCTCTTGAGTCCGTCGGGGGTGACCGTCTCGGGGGCACCCGCAGCGCGCGCGGTCCGCAGCGGCACCGTTTCCCACGCCGCGCGGTCGGCCGCGACGAACACGTCGACGTCCTGCCACGGTGCCACCGGTGGCTGCATGAGGAAGCGCGGGCGCTCGAGTTGTGAGGTCGCGACGTGCAGCCGCAGCGACAGCGAGACCACCTCGTCGTGCCGGGGTTCGGAAGTTCCGACGATGTACGTGTCGGCGCGCCATCCGGACACCACGTAACGCCCGTCGGTCGAGCGGACGGGCCGGGCGAGCCGTACTCCGTCGACGGTCAGCGTCTCCCTGATCTTCGCGGACCACGCCGCGCGGGCGTGGTCGGCGACCCGGGACAGCACCACGTCTCCACACCGGAAACCGCCGTCCCAGTCGGCGCCGAGGGCGACCGGCTCGACGTCGCGAAGGCCGAACGTAGAGCACACGTGCTGCGGTGGTTCGAGTGAGCTCACGCCCACACGGTACCGGCGTACCCTGCCGGGTCCCGGGAGGCACTCCGCTGTTTTCCGGTCACAGCTCGGCGACAACGGGCCGGAGGATGCGGCAACGGCCCGGCGCCGGCGGTCAGTAGACGGGCAGGGAGGGATCGATCTGCTGCGCCCACGCGAGTACACCGCCGCGAAGGTGGGTGGCATCGGAGAACCCCGCGCGCGTGAGCACGGCGAGCGCCTCCGCCGACCGCACGCCCGTCTTGCAGTAGAGGACGATCGGCCGGTTCTGCGGCAGTTCGGCCAGGGCCTCGCCCGACAGGATGCGGCCCTTGGGAACCAGCCGGGCACCGTCGATGCGGACGATGTCCCACTCCACCGGTTCGCGGACGTCGATCACTTCGACGTCGCGGCCCTCGTCGAGCATCCTGCGCAACTCGCCCGGCGTGATCGTCGCATCGGCGGCTGCCGCCGCGTTGTCCGGGACGACGCCGCAGAACACGTCGTAATCGATCAGTTCGGTGACCGGTACGCGGCCGGGATCCCGGCGCAACGTCACGGTGCGGAACGACATCGCGAGTGCGTCGTAGATCATCAGCCGTCCCAGCAGCGGCTCACCGATCCCGGTGATCAGCTTGATGGCCTCGGTCGCCATGATCGTGCCGACGGTGCCGGGCAGGACACCGAGGACACCGCCTTCGGCGCAGGACGGCACCATGCCCGGCGGCGGCGCCTCGGGATACAGATCGCGGTAGTTCAGGCCGCGCCCGCCGGGAGCGTTCTCCCAGAACACGGACACCTGGCCTTCGAAACGGAAGATCGATCCCCACACGTACGGCTTGCCGGCGAGCACCGCGGCGTCGTTCACGAGGTAGCGGGTCGCGAAATTGTCGGTGCCGTCCACGATCAGGTCGTACTGCTCGAACAGAGCCACCGCGTTGCCGGAATCGAGGCGGGTCGGATGCAACCGCACGTCGACGTGCTCGTTGATGGCGTTGATGCTGTCGCGGGCACTCTCGCCCTTCGCCCTGCCCACATCGGAGCGGCCGTGGATCACCTGCCGCTGCAGATTCGACATGTCGACTTCGTCGAACTCGACGATGCCCAGGGTGCCGACACCCGCCGCGGCCAGATACAGCAACACCGGTGAACCGAGGCCGCCCGCACCGATGCACAGCACCTTCGCGTTCTTGAGCCGCTTCTGTCCGGTCACACCGACGTCCGGAACGATCAGGTGCCGGCTGTATCGGGCGACCTCGTCACGATCGAGGTCGGCAGCCGGTTCCACCAGCGGTTGCAAGGCGCTCGGATCCACCGAGGGCGTCTTTACGGTCACGGATACTCCTCGGCCGGCGGGACGGTCGTGGTCCATTGTTCCACCGCTCACAGTCGCGGCGGCGTCACGCCCTCGGGTACGGCCACGGGTTGAAGCGGCACCGCAGCCCGTCGGCCGGCACCACCCCGCCGGGATCGAGCCGGGCGATGTCGTCGTTGTTCGTGCCGAAGGTCTGCTGCATCATGATCGGCGCGAGACCGTCCTGCACCCCGCACCGCTCGTGCTGAGCGAAGCCGATGGCGTGCCCGACCTCATGATTGACCAGGTACTGGCGGTAGGAGCCGAGGTCGCCCTGGAAGGCGACCGCTCCGCGAACCCAGCGCGCTTCGTTGAGCAGGACCCGCCCGAGCGACGGATTGAAGCACGACCCTTCGAGCCGGATGTCGTACCCGCATCCCTCCCGGATGGTCATCTGCGAGGTGAGCGAGATACGGAAGTCGGGGGTGCCGACGTCGATCCGGCGGAAAGCGAACTGGGGATCACCGACCCAGCTCCGAGGGTCGGCGAGCGTCTGGTCGACCAGGAGTCCGAAGGCGTCGTCACCGCCGTAACCCGCGGTGTCGATCCCGTCCTCGACCTCGACCGTGTAGGTGAAGGTGCGTGCCGCCTCCGAGCCCACTCGCGCGGTCGTGCCGGGCAGCACACGCCACCTCTGCGCACCCCGCTCGGTGAACGGTCCGCCGTCGGGAAGGGTGCCGGACGCGAGATCCGCCGGGAACAGCCCGTCCGCCCGCGGCGCTTCCGCGACGATCTCGCCCGCGTCCACCATGCTCTGTTCTTCGGCTGCGCCGTCGTCGCCGGTTCCTCTGAACGCATCCCACAGCACCACGACGGTCACCACGACGAGCACGGGCACCACGTACGCGCGCCATCCGTATGTTGCGACGAACTTGCCGAGCCGGCTCTGCTTCCGGACCTCTCGGACGGGCCGGGGCCTGCGCGGTTCCCGCGCCGGGTCGTCTCCACCCACCGGGTCCCACTGGGCTCGCAGCGGCTGGTACGCATCGCGCCTGGATACCCGCGACGCACCGGAAGTGCGGCGCGGTTCGGACGGGTGTCGCGGTTCGGGAGGTTGCCGGGAGCCGGACGGCGGTCGCTGTGCCGGGAAACCGGATGGCGGGGTCCGGGTGGAGTCCTCCGCGGACCGGCTCGGTCGCGCTCCTCCTCGGTCTATCACGGTTGACAGAATGTCACATCCACGAGAATCCGACGGGCGGTCCCGGCAGTCCTGCGGAGGGTGAGGGGAAAAGCGGATACTGGGCGTGGGGCCGACCAGGAGAAAAGCGCGGCGGCCTGTAACCTGCAAGGACGATCGAAGCCGAAGTGGCGCTGCTCACTGTCGGCGAAAGTGCGCAGACTGGAGCAAGCATGACCGAACTGGCCGACCGGGCATCCGGCCGCGGCAACAACGGCAACAAGCGTGGTGCCCGGATGCCGAGGGACGAACGGCGTGCCCAGCTGCTCGAGGCTGCGAGTGAAGTGTTCGTCACACGCGGTTACCACTCCGCCGGCATGGACGAGATCGCCGAGTGCGCGGGGGTGAGCAAGCCGGTGCTGTACCAGCATTTCCCCGGGAAACTCGAGCTGTATTGCGCCGTCCTCCAGAACTACGTCGACGTCCTCATCAACGGGGTCCGGCAGGCACTTCGGTCCACCACCGACAACCGCCAGCGCGTCCGCGCCGCCGTCCAGGCGTTCTTCGACTTCGTCGACAACGACAGCCAGGGGTTCCGGCTGGTTTTCGAATCGGACCTGATGGGTGAGCCGGAAGTGTCGCGCCGCGTGGAGCAGGCCACGGAAGCGTGTGTGGACGCCGTGTTCGATCTGGTGAGTCACGATTCCGGTCTCGACCCCTACCGTGCGCGGATCCTCGCGGTCGGACTGGTGGGCACCAGCCAGTTCACGGCGCGTTACTGGCTCGACGCCGCGCGGCCGATCCCGAAGGACGACGCCGTCGACACGACGGTCGCGCTCGCATGGGGCGGACTCAAGCACGTCCCGCTCCAGCCCGAACTACGGTTGCGCTGACGAGGCCGTCCCGGCCGGCCGCACGTCGCGGACGCAGCCGGGAGTACAGCGATACGGCGAGAGGCCGGGGCGATGTCGCCC
>NZ_JBHWWX010000037.1:0-44340 GCF_042730335.1 Rhodococcus sp. NPDC060084 | reverse complement strand
GGGCCGCACACATGTGTGCGGCCCCCGCCGTTTTCCGTGGTCTCAGCGGCCGAACAGCCACAGACAGACACCCGCCGCGACGCCGAGCAGCAACGCGACGAACGATCCGAGGAAGGGACGTGTCGCCCACTTGCGCGGGCCGTCGGCCGCGATCCTGCCGGGACCGGTGAGCGTGAGCGCCACCGCCGCTGCGGCGAGGAGAACCTCGTACTCGAAGCCGGAGCGGTCGGACGCGAAGTACTGCACGCCCGGCTCGAGGTCGTGCTTGAACAACACGGCGTTGATCATGATCGCGACCACCGCCGCCGCGGCAAGAGGTGTCAGCAGACCGAGCACGAGCAGCGCACCGGCCGCCGTCTCGCCGACCGCGCCGACGATCGCAAGCACCCGGGGCTGCTGATATCCGGCCTCGCGCAGCAGTTCCTCGAAACCGTCGAGTCCGGGCCCGCCCCACAACCCGACCAGTTTCTGCAGGCCGTGGGCGATCAGGGTTCCACCGACCGCGAGTCGCAGAATCAGCAACCCGAGATCGAGGGTGCCGCGTCGAACCTTGACCGGATGCTGCTCGACGGTCGTGGACGCGGGATCCGCCACGTAGCCACCGGCGGTGCCGGGCCGGTACATCTGCTCGGTGGGCGCCGCGTGGGCACCGCTACCGAACGACGATCCGTCGAGGTCGAGGTCGTCCTCGGACTCCAGCCGGGAGGCACGAGTGCGCCGCATCTGGAGTGTCGGCTCGTCGAAAGGACTCGATCCTGTTTCCGGCGATCGGCCGGTTTCCTTGTCGGTCACGCCACCAGGGTAGGACTCCGGGCGCCCGAGCACCCGGCATCCGGAGGCGACACGCGGCGTGCCGGTAACGTTTGCGCTATGACGTGGGGCAGGCAGTCGACAGGTTCGCGCGGTGTTCGGACGGCGGCGGTGGCACTGGCCGTCGGGGTTCTCGCGCTGTCGTCCTGCGCGAGGTTCGACGATGCGGCATCGACACCGTTCACCCCCGAACCGACCTTCGATTCCGGTCCCGGTTTCGGGCCGCAGGACCCCACGACGACCACGACGACGCCGAACGCCTCCGCCGTGCCCCCGGGGCCGTGTGAAGATCCCGATCCGGCAGTGGTCGCGACCTGTCTCGACACGACCGGCGGGCTGGTGACCCTGCCCGGCGGTGGTGCCGCACTCGTGACGGAACGACGGACCGGACGAATCCTCCAGGTCGCGCCCGACACCGAGCCCGTGGAGATCGCCACCGTCCCCGTCGACGCTTCGGGTGACGGCGGCCTGCTCGATGTGGCGCTGTCCCCCACCTTCGACGAAGACCGGTTGCTCTACGCCTACATCACCACCCCCACCGACAACCGGGTCGTGCGGGTCGCGGCCGGCGACACCCCGAAGGATGTGCTGACCGGCATACCCCGCGGCGCGACGGGAAACGGTGGCGCCATCGAATTCACGTCCCCCACGGAGATGGTCGTCCTCACCGGAAATGCGGGAAACGGCTCCGCGGCAACCGATCCCGCTTCTCTGGCCGGGAAACTGCTCGAGTTCCCGCTTCCGGCGCCGGGCACCGCACCGGTGCCCACCGTGGTGCTCTCGGGCATCGGCACGGCCGGTGACGTGTGCCGCGACCCGGGCGGCAATCTGTGGGTGACGGACCGGACCGAACTCGAAGATCGTCTCCAGCGCATCGGCGCGGACGGCTCCGTCGGTGCGGGCCCGGCATGGACTTGGCCCGAGCGACCCGGTGTGGCGGGATGCGCCGCGTCGCCGGACGGTATCGCGGTAGCGCTGACCGGCGGGAAAGCGGTCGCCGTGGTGGCGATCGATCCGGGATCGGGTGCGGTCACCGCCGCGCCGGTCCTCACCGTTCAGGATCGCTACGGCCTGCTTCGCGGGGCGGCGTCGTCCCCGGACGGTCTGCTCTGGATCTCGACGGTCAACAAGTCCGGCGGTGAACCCGGACCGAACGACGACCGCGTCGTGCGCATCCAGTTCCCCGCGGGCGGCGGCGGCTTCGACTGAGGTCCGGCTCGCCCGGGCAGAGACTGCGGTCCGGGAAACGTTCGTGCAGACACCACCGCGGCCGACCCGGAACGGGCTCGGCCGCGGTGGTGCTCAGCAGGACGTCAGCTACAGGCAGCGATAACGAGTTCCTTGACGCGGGCGGGGTCGGCCTGTCCGCGTGTCGCCTTCATGACATCGCCGACGATCTTGCCCGCGGCCTGGACCTTGCCGGAGCGGATCTTCTCGGCGATATCCGGGTTCGCGGCGAGCGCCTCGTCGACGGCAGCCTGCAGCTTGCTGTCGTCACGCACCACGACGAGTTCGGGATGCGCCTCGAGGATCTGCTCGGGATCGCCTTCACCCGCGAGCACGTGATCGACGACCTGACGGGCGACTTTGTTGTTGAGCTTGCCGCTGTCGATGAGCGCGACGACCTGCGCGACCTGCTTCGGACTGATCGGAAGATCGGCCAGTTCGACTCCGCGCGTGTTGGCCTGCTGCGTCAGGTACGACACCCACCAGGATCGCGCCGCGTCGGCGGGCGCACCCGCCTCGGTGGTGGCGATGACCAGGTCGAGGGCGCCGGCGTTGACCAGGTCGCGCATCACCTCGTCCGAGACACCCCATTCGGCTTGGATGCGGGCCCGACGCAACCACGGCAGCTCCGGGAGCGTGCCGCGCAGTTCTTCGACCCACGCGGCGTCGGGTGCGACCGGTTCGAGGTCCGGCTCCGGGAAGTACCGGTAGTCCTCCGCGGTTTCCTTGCGGCGACCCGGGGATGTGGTGCCGTCGGCCTCCTGGAAGTGCCGGGTTTCCTGGATCACCTCACCGCCGGAGAGGAGCACTGCGGCTTGACGGCGCATCTCGTAGCGCACGGCCACCTCGACCGACTTGAGCGAGTTGACGTTCTTCGTCTCGGTACGGGTACCGAACTCCTTCGCGCCGATCGGCATGAGCGAAATGTTCGCGTCGCACCGCATCGATCCCTGGTCCATGCGCACATCCGACACATCGAGCGCGCGGAGCAGGTCGCGCAGGGCGGTCACGTAGGCGCGTGCCACCTCGGGCGCGCGTTCTCCGGCACCGACGATCGGCTTGGTGACGATCTCGACGAGGGGCACTCCCGCACGGTTGTAGTCGAGCAGCGAGTGGCTCGCACCGTGGATCCGGCCGGTGGCGCCGCCCACGTGCAGCGACTTGCCGGTGTCCTCCTCCATGTGCGCGCGTTCGATGTCCACGCGCCAGGTGCTGCCGTCGTCGAGCACCACGTCGAGGTAGCCGTCGGTGGCGATGGGCTCGTCGTACTGCGAGATCTGGTAGTTCTTCGGCTGATCCGGGTAGAAGTAGTTCTTGCGCGCGAACCGGCCCCACGGGGTGATCGAGCAGTTCAGGGCCAGACCGATCCGGATCGCCGACTCGACCGCCGCCTGGTTCACCACCGGCAGTGCGCCCGGGAGACCGAGGCACACGGGGCACACCTGGGTATTGGGCTCGGCGCCGAACCCCGTCGGGCACCCGCAGAACATCTTGGTGGCGGTGTGCAACTCGACGTGCACCTCCATGCCCATCACGGGCTCGAACTTCGCGAGCACGTCGTCGTAGGCGAGCAGGTCGGCAGACACAGAGGCAGTCATGCACCTGATTTTAGACCGCCCCCCGAACGGGGCGGCGCGGGCTCGTACCCGGCCACCCCGCGCGGCCTCAGCCGAAGAGAACGCGCATTTCCTGATAGCGCGACTCGGGCACGAACTTGGGGTCGGCAAGCGATTCGTCGAACCCGACCCGGGCGATCTCGGTGCCGTGCAGCGCGACCATGTGTCCCCATTCCTCGTCGGCGACGAGATCGGTCACCGCCATACCGAGGCGGGTTGCGAGCACCCGGTCGAACGCGGTCGGAACACCACCGCGCTGGATGTGTCCGAGCACGGTGGCGCGGGTTTCGATGCCGGTGCGCTCCTCGATCAGGGGCGCGAGCACCTCGCCGATACCGCCGAGCCGGGGGCGATCGAACCCGTCGAGTCCCTTGGTCGAATACGCCTCGTCCATATCCGGGAACTTGAATCCCTCCGCGACGACCACCATCGGCGCACGTCCGCGGTTGCGGACGCTGAGCACCCATTCGCAGATCTGCTCGAGGCTCTCGGGGTGTTCCGGGATCAGGATGGCGTGGGCGCCACCGGCGGTACCCGAATGCAGCGCAATCCATCCTGCATGCCGGCCCATCACCTCGAGGACCATGCACCGTTTGTGGGAATTGCCGGTCGTACGCAGCCGGTCGATCGCCACGGTGGCAATCTCCACGGCGGTATCGAACCCGAAGGTGTAGTCGGTGTGGCTGAGGTCGTTGTCGATCGTCTTGGGAACACCGACGATCTTGATCCCGTCCTCGAACAGGCGTTTCGACGCCGCCGCCGTGCCCTCACCCCCGATGGCGACGACTGCGTCCACCCCGAGCCGGTCGAGAGTGGCCTGAATGTTCTGCGCACCGCCCTGCGGGCCCTGATAGGGACCGAACCGGCTGGTACCCAGAATGGTGCCGCCCTGCTGGGCCAGACCACGAACTCTGCTGCGATCCAACGGAATCGCGTCGCCTTCGACGAGTCCGCGCCAACCGTCGAGGAAACCGACGAACTCCTGGCCGTGGACTTCCGTGCCTTTCAGGACCGCGCCGCGGATGACAGCGTTGAGGCCCGGGCAGTCCCCGCCGCTCGTAAGAATCCCGATCGTCGTCATGCATACCTCCGTCGAATGGACTTCGTTCCGCCCTGCCATCCTGCCCGTTACGCCGCGGCAGGGCAGC
Source organism: Rhodococcus sp. NPDC060084 (assembly GCF_042730335.1). Classification (NCBI taxonomy): domain Bacteria; kingdom Bacillati; phylum Actinomycetota; class Actinomycetes; order Mycobacteriales; family Nocardiaceae; genus Rhodococcus; species Rhodococcus sp. NPDC060084. Next base: position 39,539 of record NZ_JBHWWX010000037.1, on the reverse strand, counting down.
CCTAACCCGGAGTCACCAGCCCCGATTCGTAGGCGATCACCACCGCCTGCGCACGGTCGCGCAGGTGAAGCTTGCCCAGAACCTTGCCGACGTGGGTTTTGACGGTCTGCTCGGCGACGAACAGACGCTCGGCGATCTCGGTGTTCGACAATCCGTGCGCGATCAGTTCGAGGACTTCGAGTTCGCGAGGGGTCAGGACGCCGAGTGTGTCGTCACGCCGACGCCGTGAGGGGCGACGCCGGGTGACGTCGGCGATCAGCCGGCGCGTGACGGTCGGCGCGAGCAGTGCCTCCCCCTTCGCCACGACCCGCACGGCACGGACCAACTCGTCGGCCGGTGCGTCCTTGAGCAGGAACCCGCTCGCCCCCATCCCGAGCGCCTCGTACACGTAGTCGTCGAGATCGAACGTGGTCAGCATCAGCACGCGTGAACGGGGTTCGCGCGTGTCGGACAGGATGAGCCGGGCCGCGTCGAGTCCGTTCATCTCGGGCATCCGCACATCCATGAGGACGACATCCGGTCGCAGCCGCGCTACCTCGGTGACGGCGGCCCGCCCGTCGGGCGCGTCGCCGAGAACACTGATGTCCGGCTGCGCGGCAAGCAACGCGCCGAAGCCTTGTCGCACCATCGCCTGGTCGTCGGCGATGAATACGGTGACGGGTCTCTCGAACTCGATCATCGGCCGCCAGCCTAGGCCGCGAGCGTCGGAAGCAGTGCCCGCACCTCGAATCCCCCGTCGGGTCGCGGGTGTGCGACAAGGTTTCCCCCGACGGCCGCAGCGCGTTCGGCCATCCCGCGGATGCCGGTGCCGCCGCCGTGGTCCGATGCCGAATCACCCGGTTCTCCGGGGCCGTTGGTCACCGAGATCGTCACGGTCCCTTTTCCCCACTCGAGGCAGGTCGCTACTTCCGCGCCGGGCGCGTGCCGTGCGCTGTTGGTGAGAGATTCCTGAAGGATGCGATACATCGTCAGCGCCACGGCGTCGGTCACGCCCGCCGGCACCCCCGTCGTCCGGGCGTCGAGCCGGATCCCGGCACGCCGTGAGGCCTCGAACAGATCGGCAATCCGGTCCAGGCCGGGTTGCGGCGCGCTCTCCGGCAGTTGTCCGTCGCTGCGGAGCACGCCGAGGAGGCCGCGCACATCGTTGAGCGCTTCGCGAGCGGCGGCGCCGATCGTGTCGAATTCCGCGCGCACCTCGTCTGGCATCGTAGGGAGCCGATACGGTGCGCTCTGCGCCTGCACGACGATCATCGACATGTGGTGGGCGACGATGTCGTGCAGGTCGCGCGCGATGTGCGCCTTCTCTTCGAGGATCGCGCGCCGTGCACGCTCGAGTTCGCTGACCTCCTCCTCGTGTGCGAGTTGCCGACGGGAGATCACGAGCCAGCGCACGAGTAATCCGAACACGACGACGGCGGTGATCCCGATGGCCCAGCCCCAGCCGTCGTTGCCCGGCACGAATCCGAAGAAGAGCAGTACCGTCGCAAGCCACACCGCGAGGACGACGCGGATGTCTTCACGGACGCTCACCGCTGCGACCAGCACAAGCATCACGATGATGTGCACGACCTGCCACGGATAGTCGAACCCGTCGACGCGGTCGACGACGACCGGGACGACGAGCGCCGTCGCCGCGGTGAGGGCCCAGCCGAGAAGCGGCCGGACCCAGACGAGCAACATCGGGAACACCGCCGCCGCGGACAGCAGCGGCATCACCTGGGGCGACACCTCGTGGGTCAGGCGCAGGGTGGGCCAGGCGACGGCGTACAGAATGAGCGTCACCGCGACGACGCACATCGATGCCCAGTGCCGGCGGACGAACCGCCCCGTGGACCGCATTCCCGACGATTCCCGCTTCTTCACACGTTCACGCTAGGTTTTGCGCCCCTCGCCTGTCCTCATACCTGAGAGTGAGATCCGGGCGACCCTCCGGTACGGGCCGCTCGCTCCGGACCGCTCCGTCGCGTGATCCGTGCGGGTGTGTTCCGTTCCTAGCGTCGCCGCCATGACATTGCGATTGCTGGTCCGCCGGGGTGCGGCCGCCCTCATTGTGGGCGCAGGGGCGGCGCTGTGCGTAAGCGCGACGCCCTCCGCGGCCACCGGTATCCCATCCCCATCGGCCGGAGCGCCGCACGCGCTCGCGGCCACCGCCCCCGTGGATATCACGGCCACCGCTGCGGCCGTCCACGCTCTCGCGACCGACGACACCGCCGCTGCGATGGCGGCGTTTCCTGCGGACTTCGCCGCCACGATGGGTTACTCGCCGGTGACCGAGCCCGGGTTCACATCCACAGAGGTCCTCGCGGACCCCGACGGGGACTGCTCGTCTCCGGTCCCGCTCCCCAGCTCGTTCGACGCCGCGTGCCGTGTCCACGATCTCGGGTACGACATGTTGCGTTTCGCCCGGGACAGCGGACAGGAACTGGGTCCCGACGCACGCCGCGAGCTGGATGCGATGCTCGCACGTCACCTGCGTGCCACGTGCGAATCCGATGCAGCCCAGAGCGATCCGTCCTGTATGCCCGCGGCCCATCTCGCCACGACCTTCGTGCGTCTCAACTCCTGGCGCCAGGGCTACCGCATCCCGATCTCCGAATCCCCCGCGTCGTTCCTGATGGTGGCAGGTCTCGGCGCACTCCCGGTCGTCTTGGGCGCGTGGGCAGTGCGAAGGGCGGCCCGCCGATGAGCATCCTCGCTCGCGACCACACTGCCGGGTCCCCGCCGTTGCACCCGGGCACCGCCGGGCGCGTCCGGTCCGTCCTGGCATCGTCGGGACCGACGATCGGTACCAGTGTCACAATCGCTGTCGCACTCTGGTTTTCACTCGCGCCGTCGCTGCTTCCCCGCACGTCGTCGACGCAAGGGCTGGTGTCCGGACTGGTGGTCGTGCTGGCACTGGCGGTCCGGGCGGGTATCGCGCGAATGCGCGCCCCGCGCCCGGCACGCGTATCCGGCGAGACCGAGGTGCGGTACCTCGCCGCGTCCGTTGCCGCCGCGTCCGTCGTGATCGCCGGGACCGGCGCACACCACTGGCAGAACGCGCTGCGAGAGGCGATGGGACAGGCACAGATCGGGCCGCGTTATTGGCTCGACGTGTTCGTCACGGCATCGATCGCCGCCGCGCTCCTCGTCTTCTCGGCACGGGTGGTACGCACGATCCTGCGGAACCGGCGAGGACGACGAATTGCGGTGACGATCGGTACAGCTTGTCTTGCAACATGGTTCGCTGCCGGATCGGCACTGCTCTCCCCTGCCCCCGGCGCCCCGGACCCCACTTCCCTGTCGCCTCTTCCGTCCGCCGCGGGGCTCGCGGGATCGAAGGATTCCCTCGTCGGATGGGACACTCTCGGACGTGAGGGGCAGCGTTTCGTGTCCCTCGCCTCCGCCGGATCCGCTGTCCGCACCTACGTGGGTCTGGAGTCCGCCCCGGACGTCCCGGAGCGTGCGGCACTGGCCGTCCGGGAACTGGAACGGGCCGGCGGATTCGACCGCGCGCATCTCGTGCTCGCGGTACCCACGGGGTCGGGGTGGGTGGACGCGCACGCCGTCGAAGGCTTCGAAGCACGCTGGGGAACCGATGTCGCGATCGTCGCTCAGCAGTACTCGGACGCCCCGAGTTGGATGACCTTCCTCACCGATCGTGACGCAGCCGCCGAATCGGCCCGCACACTGACCTCTGCCGTGCGCGCCCACGTCGACGGCATGCCGGCGTCCCACCGCCCCGAGGTGCACGTGTACGGGCAGAGTCTCGGCGCGTCCGGTGCCGCCGCGGCGTTCCCCGATGCCGAACCGGGGTCGTGCGACACGGTGCTGTCGGGTCCACCCGCCGGGATGAGCCCTCCGGGAGGAACCGTCCTGGCGAACAGTTCGGATCCGGTGGTGTGGTGGCAGCCTTCGCTGCTCTGGTCGCCTCCGGACCTGTCCCATGCGCGGGTGGATGCCCCCGTCCCGCCGTGGTTACCGGTGATCACCTTCGCGCAGACGACCGTGGACCTGCTCACCTCCCTCGACGCTGCGCCCGGCCACGGTCACCGGTACGGACAGGATCAGGCGCAGTGCACTCCGTGATCGAGCGGCGACACGGAACGACCCGCAGGCTCCGGGAGGGAGCCTGCGGGTCGTCGACGGCGACGCGGGGACGCTCAGGCCACGATCGGGCCCCGGGCAGCCTCGTATGCCGCACCCACGCGGTAGAGGCGCTCGTCTGCCATCGCCGGAGCCATGATCTGCAGGCCGACCGGAAGCCCGTCGTCCGCGGACAAGCCCGACGGCACCGACATCGCGCAGTGACCGGCGAGGTTCGTCGGCAGCGTGCACAGATCGGACAGGTACATCGCGAGCGGATCGTCGACCTTCTCGCCCAGCTTCCACGGAGTGAACGGGCTCGTCGGGGAGACCAGCACGTCGACCTGCTCGTACGCCTTGTCGAAGTCCTGCGCGATGAGACGACGCACCTTCAACGCCTGACCGTAGTAGGCCTCGTAGTAGCCGGAGGACAATGCGTAGGTGCCGATCATGATGCGGCGCTTGACTTCCTTGCCGAACCCGGCAGCGCGGGTGGCCGCCATGACCTGGTCGGCGCTCATCGTGCCGTCGTCCACGCGCATGCCGTACCGCATCGCGTCGAAACGGGCGAGGTTGGACGAGACCTCCGACGGGAGGATCAGGTAGTACGAAGCGAGCGCGTACTCGAAGTTCGGGCACGACACCTCGACAACCTCGGCACCGAGTTTCGTCAGGGTCTCGACGGCCGCATCGAACGACGTGATCACACCGGGGTTGTAGCTGTCGGAGTGCAGTTCCTTGACGACACCGACCCGCAGTCCGGACAGGTCACCGTCGGCACCGCGGCGGGCAGCCTCGACGACCGGGCGCACCGCGGCCTCGACCGAGGTGGAGTCGCGCGGGTCGTGCCCGGCGATCACTTCGTGCAGCAGCGCGGTGTCGAGGACGGTGCGGCCGCACGGGCCACCTTGATCCAGCGACGACGCGCACGCGACCAGGCCGTACCGGGACACGGTGCCGTAGGTGGGTTTGGTGCCGACCGTCGCGGTCACTGCGGCGGGCTGACGAATGGAGCCACCGGTGTCGGTGCCGATCGCCAGCGGCGCCTGGTAGGACGCGAGCGCAGCCGCGGAGCCGCCGCCCGATCCGCCCGGGATGCGATCGGTGTCCCACGGGTTGCGGGTCGGACCGTATGCCGAGTTCTCGGTCGACGAACCCATGGCGAACTCGTCCATGTTCGTCTTGCCGAGGATGGGGATACCGGCCTGCCGCAGCTTGGTGGTCAGCGTCGCGTCGTACGGCGACACCCAACCCTCGAGGATCTTCGACCCGCACGTCGTCGGCATGTCGGTGGTCGTGAACACGTCCTTCAGCGCGATCGGCACGCCCGCGAGCGAGGACGCCGGCGTCTCGCCTGCGGCCACGGCGCGGTCGACCTCACGCGCAGCGTCGAGCGCCTGCTCTCCGGCCACGTGCAGAAACGCGTTGTAGCCGCCGTCGACCGCTCCGATGCGGTCCAGGTGCGCCTGGGTCACCTCGACGGACGACAGGTCACCGGCGTGGATCCGCGAGGCGAGCGTCGCGGCGTCGAGCCGTGTCAAATCGGTGCTCATTCGCCCTCCCCCAAGATCTGCGGGACGGAGAACCGTCCTTCCTCGACGAGGGGTGCACCCGACAGCGCCTGCTCGGGCGACAGTCCGGGAATCACCTCGTCCGGCCGTGTCACGTTGGTGACGGCGTTCGGGTTCGCCATCGGCGCGACATCGTCCGCGGCCACCTCCGACACCGCCTTGACATGGTTGAGGATCGAATCAAGCTGGCCGGAGAACTCGTCGAGTTCGGCGTCGGTCAGCGCGAGCCGGGACAACCGGGCGAGGTGCGCGACCTCGTCACGGGAGATGTCAGGCACCGTAGGTGGCCCCTTTCCGATGGGAATTGAACTTCCTGTCCAGGGTAGTGCGTGCCCGATACGGTCGTGCAGTCGGTTCGATCACCCCCCGTGCGCCCCGTTCGCCGTCGCGCTGTTTCGTTCGTACAAAGGAATTGTTGCGTTCTTGTGAATCGGATGGCCGCGACCGGGCATTTTCGGGTGAGGATCGCCGAAACCGGTGATGGGCGGTCACAATCGGCGTGCGGCGGGTGGAAAGATGTGCCCCACCGGGGTGCACTGCGATCCCGGGCCGGCGTACGGGGCGCCGGCATCCTCTGGGAAGGGACGTACGTGTCATATCTCTTGCGTGTCCGGCTACCCGATCGTCCCGGTAGCCTCGGCGCGCTCGCCTTGGCTCTCGGTTCTGTCGGAGCGGACATCCTCTCGCTCGATGTCGTGGAACGCGGCACGGACTACGCGATCGACGATCTCGTGGTCGATGTCGATCCGGGCAAACTGCCCGACACCCTCCTGACCGCCGCGGAGTCGCTCGACGGTGTGACGGTCGATTCCATCCGGCCGTACGCGGGCATTCTGGACACCCACCGGGAACTCGAGTTGATCGATCACGTCGCCGCGGCCCGGGACGACCGGCTCCAGGTTCTCGTCGACGGTGCCCCGCGTGTGCTGCGGGTCGGATGGGCGACGGTGCTCGGAATCGGTACACACGGCATCTACCGCATCGCCGGCAGCGCCGGAGCCCCCGAGACACACCTTGCCGACGTTCCGTGGATGCCACTGGCGAAATCGACGCTGCTCGACCACGAAGCGGACTGGGTTCCCGGCCTGTGGCGCGACATGAACACGATGCTGGCCGCCGCGCCGCTGGGAGCGCCCGACCGAGTGCTCGTGCTGGGCCGGCCCGGTGGACCGGAGTTCCGCCCGTCGGAGATCGCGCGGATCGGCTATCTCGCGGGCATCATCGGTACCGTTCTCGCCTAGCCTGCGCCGGCGTTACCCAGACCCCTCCGTTGCCGGGCCCTGCGCCCACAGCCCGAAGTGTCAGACCTCCACCGGCGGATAGAGCCGCTGCATGGTGTACCGCCGGTTTCGCCTCACCGCCAGGGCGCTTGCGGTGAGGGACACCAGCAGGAGCCCGACCAGGACTGCCACGGCCACCCACAGGCGCGAGTCGACCTGTTCGGCGACCGTGAGCTGCCGCAACCCCTCGACGGTGTAGGTCATCGGGTCGAAGGGATGGATGTACTGGAACGGTTTCGCAGTCGTGGGTACCGGATAGATGCCGCCTGCCGAGACCAGTTGCAGCATCAGGAATGCGAGGGTGACGACCCGCCCGACCGCCGTCCCGAAGACCGCATTGAACGCTTGGATCATGGCGAGATAGGTCGCCGCGATGAGCATCAGGAACAAGATCGTCCCGGCGAGGTGCTTGACGTCGAGACCCACGCCGAAATGCACCACCGCGTACATGACCAGCGCCTGCAGGATACCGACGAGCAGCGCCGGCCAGTACGACGCGAAGACGGTGCGGTACAGCCCGACTCCACCGACCGTCGGACGGGATTGCAACGGTGTCAAGAGCATCCACGTGATGATGCCGCCGACGAACAGTGCCAATGAGAGGAAGAAGGGAGCGAACCCGGTGCCGAACGTCGACGCGAGGTTGTTGTAGTCCTGCTTCAACGCCACCGGCGAGGCCAGGGTGTCGGCAGTCGCGGTGCGCTGCTGATCCGTCCAGCTCGGCACCTCGCCAGCGCCCTGTGACAGCTGCTGGGCCAGTTCGTCCGAGCCCGACTGCAACTGCTCCATTCCCGACGACAACTGTCCGGCACCGTCGGCGAGCCGGAAACTCCCGTCCGTCAGCTCGATCAGCCCGGAATTCAGCGTCCCCGCGCCCGAACTCAATTCGTCCACCCCGTTGCGCAACTGCTCCACATCCGACGCCAGATCGCCGCTCTGCAGCAACGCCAGCCCGCTCTGGAGGGGACTGTTCGGGTCGAGCAGTTCGTACTCGACGGCCTGGGCTTCGCCCTGCAAGCGCACGATCTCCGCGCGCAACGCCTCTGCGTCTGTCTGCACCTGCTGCGCTGCGAGCGGGCCCAGCACGGCAAGGGCCTGCTGGGCAAGCGGATCGTTGCTCTGCCCCAGCACGTCGACGACCGTTTGCAGCGCCGACCCCGCCGCGGCCTCCACCGGCTGGGGCACCCGGCTTTCCAGTGCGATGAGCGATTGCCTCAGTTGCGTCACCCGGTCGGCAATATCGGTCGGTGCGCCGCTGTTGAGGAAGCCCAGCAGCGGATCGGCGACGCCGTCCACGGCGGTGGCGAGTTCGTTCGCGCCGGTGGCCAGCCGGGCCGATCCGTCACGGGCGGTGACGAGGTTGTCGGCGAGTTCGCGCGACCCCGAGGTGAGCTGGTCTGCTCCGCTCTTGGCCGTGTCGATCCCGTTCGCGAGTGTGCCGGCGCCGTCCGCTGCCTTCTTCAGCCCCGAACCCGCGCTTTCGAGCCCGGTGAGTATCTGTCCGACGCCCTCCGCGCCGATGGTGGCGTTGATCTGGTTGAGCACCTGTTCGGAGGCGTCCTGCGCGATGATCGTGGCGAGATAGTTGTTGGCGTCGTTGAAGGTGAACACCAGGTTCGCCTTCTCCGGATTGTCCCCGCTGGGGGATTCCACTGCCTCCGTGAAGTTCTCGGGGATGGTCACGGTGTAGTAGTACTTACCGCTCGCGAGACCGGCAGTCGCCTCGCTCTCCGGCACCTCGATCAGATCCAGCTTTCCCGAGTCGAGCAGCGATTTGACGACTTGATCGCCGGCATCGACCTGTTGGCCGGTCGAGGAACGTCCGGTGTCGTTGTTGACGATCGCCGCGGGGATCTTGTCGACCGCACCGAACGGATTCCAGAACGCCCACAGGTACATCGCGCCGTAGAGCAACGGCATCAGAATGATGGTGACGAGCGCGACACGCGGCATCGTGCCGCGAAAGTACCGTGTGATGTCGCTCCCCAGCGAAAACGCAGCCAGCATCGCTACCCCGTCTCGGTCATGACGCCGATGTCGCCCGGCCCCAGAAGATCGTGCAAGTCCACCAGGGTCCGCACCGCGGCCCCGGGAGGAATCGGATTCACGTCGGCGGTGATCACCGATTGCGTCTCGCCCAGTGCGATCAGCCTCTCGAGAAGAACCGCGCGCTCGGCGTCGTCGGCGATCCGGTCGAGCCGCCCGACCACCAGCAGCGGCGGGCGCCGGGTGTTCGCGACCGCGATACGCAACAGCATCTGCTGAAGTTCCGGCAGGTCGTCGATGAAAGCCCGCAGGTGCGGGAGTTCGACGTCGCCGAACACCTCCTCGCACATGTCCGCGACTCCGCGTTCGTCGACCCGTGGCACGAGCCGGTACCAGGGCGAATCCCACCGCTTCTGTTCGGTGACGAGATCGCGCACGGTGACCGAGGGCGGCACCTCGTCGAGTTCGTTCATGCACGCGATCGCGGAATGAGCGAACACCTTTCTCGGCTGGTCCTCGTATCCGAGGACGGTGAGCGAACCGCCGGTCAGGCGCATCCGTCCGCACAACGCCATCATCAACGCGGTGCGTGCCGCCCCGGCCGGTGCCGCCAGCACGGAGACTCCACCCTCGTCGATATCGAGGTCGAGCGGACCGAACACATGTCCCCACGGCCCGTCCAGTTCGATGCCCCGCGCCGACACCAGAGTCCCCGGAGCCGGCGCCCACGACGCGCTGGGGTCCGTCACAGACATTTCGACCATCTCCACCCCACGTCTCCGGCGTCGGTAGACCGACGCCTTCGCCTCGGAGGCCGTCGCGCGGGTCGGTCCGTCTCGTAGGAGGGCGACCACCGAAGGACAGGTTCACAGCACGTTCTTATCGATCATGCCTTTGTTCACGCCGACCGAGAGGCGCTTTCCGGGATGTGTCAGGAGATTCGGGCTGTGGCACGGCACAACGGAGGTGAGCGCGGCCGGCCCGCCGGGTGGAACCCGTCCGTCGGGTCAGCCCGCCTCGCGCACGGCGTCGGGGCCCTGTTCGAGCAGAATTCTGAACCCGTCCTCGTCTATCACGGGCACGCCGAGATCGGTCGCCTTGTCGGCCTTCGTACCGGGATTGTCGCCCACCACCACGAATGCGGTCTTCTTGGACACCGAACCGGCCGCCTTGCCGCCCCGCGCCAGAATCGCTTCCTTCGCCTGATCACGCGAGAAGGTCGCGAGCGTGCCCGTGACGACGATCGAGAGACCCTCGAGTGTGCGGGCGATCGACTCGTCGCGTTCGTCTTCCATCCGCACCCCGGCCGCCGCCCACTTGTCGACGATGGCGGCGTGCCAGTCCACCGTGAACCACTCGACCACGGCGGCGGCGATCGTGGGACCCACGCCTTCGACGGCGGCGAGTTCCTCGAGGGACGCCGCCCGGATCCGGTCCAGGCTGCCGAACTCCGTCGCGAGAGCGCGTGCCGCCGTGGGACCGACGTGCCGGATCGACAGCGCGACCAGGACGCGCCACAGCGGCTGTTCTTTCGCATTGTCCAGGTTCTGCAGCAAACGCTCGCTGTTCTTCGACAGCGCGCCTTTCGACGTGAGAAAGAACGGCGCCTTCCGGAGGTCGTCCTCGGTCAGCGAGAACAGATCGCCCTCGTCGGAGATCACGTTCGCTTCGAGCAGGGCCGTCGCCGCCTCGTATCCCAGTGCCTCGATGTCGAACGCACCGCGTCCGGCGACGTGGAAGACCCGTTCGCGCAACTGTGCCGGGCAGTTCCGCGAATTCGGGCAACGCAGGTCGACGTCGGCTTCCTTCGCGGGCGCGAGTGGGGTCCCGCACTCGGGGCATACGTTCGGCATCACGAATTCACGTTCCGTGCCGTCGCGCAGGTCGACGACGGGTCCGAGGACCTCGGGGATGACGTCGCCGGCTTTCCGGATCACCACGGTGTCGCCGATGAGCACGCCCTTACGCACCACTTCCGACGCGTTGTGCAGCGTCGCGAGCGAGACGGTGGATCCGGCGACGGTGACCGGTTCCATGTACGCGAACGGCGTGACCCTGCCGGTGCGTCCGACACTCACCCGGATGTCGAGCAGTCTGGTGGTCACTTCCTCGGGCGGGTACTTGTAGGCGATCGCCCAGCGCGGGGCACGCGAGGTGGCACCGAGCCGGCGATGCAGGCCCATGTCGTCGATCTTGACGACCAGGCCGTCGAGTTCGTGCTCGATGTCGTGGCGGTGTTCGCCCCAGTACCGCATGCGCTCGACGACGGCGTCCGCTCCCCGGACGCGGAGGGTGTGCGGCGAGACCGGCAGACCCCACGCGGCGAACGCGTCGTACGCCTGCGACTGCGATTGCGGCGAGAACCCCTCGATGCGGCCGTACCCGTGGCAGTACATGCGCAGCCGACGCTGCGCGGTGACCGCGGGATTCTTCTGTCGCAGCGACCCTGCCGCCGAGTTCCGCGGGTTCGCGAACGGCGGTTTTCCGGCGGCGACGAGACCGGCGTTGAGGTTCTGGAAGTCTTCGAGACGGAAGAACACCTCGCCACGTACCTCGAGCAGCGTCGGGATCGGGTATTCCTCGGTGGCGGTGAGCTTTTCGGGCACCTCGTCGATCGTGCGCGCGTTGAGCGTGACGTCTTCACCGGTACGGCCGTCGCCGCGGGTCGCGGCGCGCACGAGTCGGCCGTTCTCGTACACCAGGCTCAGCGCCACACCGTCGATCTTCACCTCGCACAGGTAATCCGGGTGTGTCCCGGTCTCGGTCTCCGCGCGCGCGAGCCATGCCCGCAGCTCGTCCTCGTCGAAAACGTTGTCGAGGCTGAGCATCGGCTCGAGGTGGCTGACAGCGGTGAAATCGGTGGCGAACCCTCCGCCGACGAGCTGGGTCGGTGAGTCCGGGGTGCGCAGCTCCGTGTACTGCTCCTCGAGCGCCTGGAGTTCGCCGAGCAGTGCGTCGAACTGACCGTCGGAGATGATCGGCGCGTCGCGCACGTAGTAGCGGAACTGGTGCTCCCGTACCTGCTCGGCAAGATCCTGCCAGCGCTCGCGCGCCTCGGGAGGAGCGGTGGCAGGCGCGTCCGTCGGTTCACTCACAGGTCACAAGACTAGTCGAGGACCCCGACAACTCCGCAGCGATCCGATCGCACCGGACCGGGTCCGGCGGCGTCGGCCGGACCCCTTTCGTCAGAGCGTCTCGGGGTCCTCCGAGAGCGCTGCCGAGATGTCGCGCGCCGACTTCAGTGCCTGCCGCGCCCAGTGCGGGTCCGCCGAGGCGAGCCCGCACGTCGGGGCCACGGACACCGACCGCAACGCGGTACGGGGGAAGCCGAGACGGTCGAAGAGTTCCACGGCAGGTGCCGCCTGCTCCCGCCAGCTGGGCACGGGGTTGGGAGCGGTGGTCGGAACCAGCCCGAGGACGAGCGCGGTACCGGAATCGAACAGTTCACCGATGCCGTCCAGATCGGCCCGCGACACCCTCGTGAGATCGAACGCGACGGCCTCTGCGGCGCTGCGGCGCAACAGGTCGGCGGGCAGGCTGCCGACGCAGCAGTGCACCGCGACGGACAGTCCGGTGCCGCGGATCGTCGTATCCAGGACGTCGAGCGCCTCGGGTTCGGGCCATGCCGGAACCGTCTCGAGGATCGTCCTGCCCTCCAATGTCCCGGCGAGGACATCGGGAAGCGCGGGTTCGTCGAGTTGCACGACGACCTGCACGCCGAGTCTGCGGTGCAGTTCGGCGGCGTGCCGCGCAATTCCCTCCGCCAGCGACTCGGACAGTTCGCGCACCGCCCCGCGGTCGAGCAGGACGCGACGGCCCGTGGCGAGTTCCAGATGAGCAGCCAGCGTCAGCGGACCGGCCGACTGCACCTTGACCGTGCGATCCGGCCCCGCACCGGCGCGTTCCCACGCTTCCTCGAGCGCGTCGAGGTCCTGCCGGAGCAGATCTTCGGCGCGCGCGGCGATCGTGCCGCGCCGGGAGACCAATCGGTAACCGGTCGTCGATGCGTCGAGATGGAGGTCGACGAGCAGCGCGCTCGCCCGCCCGATCGTGTCCGAACCCAGACCTCTGTCCGGAAGTTCCACGAGATGCGGAAGCTCGGCGAGTTCCCCGACCACCACAGCCGCCGCTTCGCGCGCGTCGGTGCCCGGCCACGAACCCACTCCGGTGGCGATCCCGGACCAGATCCCCCGAGCCGGGTCTCGGGTCGTCACATGCCCTCGGCTACGGGCCGTGCGACCGCGATCGTGCCGCTGCCGAGAACGATGTCTCCGGCCGGGTCCGGCCGGTACAGCACCGCGGCCTGACCGGCGGCGACGCCCGTGAGCGGTTCCCGCAGAGAGATCTCGATGCCCGAACCGGCCGCCTCGGCGACCGCCGGGGCGATCCCGCCGTGCGCGCGGACCTGCACGACGCATTCGACGGGGCCGTCGGGTGCGCTACCCGAGGTCCATACCGCACGCTCCGCATGGATGAAGTCGACCTTGAGGCGTTCGGCGCTGCCGACACGGACGGTGCCCGTCTCGGGTTCGATCGCGGTGACGTACCGCGGACCGCCGTCGGCGCCCGGACCGGAGATCCCGAGTCCCTTGCGCTGACCGATCGTGAAGCCGTGGACGCCCTCGTGCTCGGCGAGGACCTCCCCCGAATCGTCGTCGACGACCGCACCTGGCCGCACCCCGATGCGCGCGCCGAGGAAGGCCCGGGTGTCACCGGAGGGAATGAAGCAGATGTCGTGGCTGTCCGGCTTGTTCGCCACCGCGAGACCGCGCTCGGCGGCTTCGGCGCGGATCAGGTCCTTGGGTGTGTCCCCGATCGGGAACATCGCCCGCGACAACTGTTCCGCGGTCAGCACTGCCAATACGTAGGACTGGTCCTTGTCGGCGTCGACCGCGCGCCGCAGCACCCCGTCCTGCAAGCGCGCGTAGTGTCCGGTCGCGACCGCGTCGAAGCCCAGGGCCACCGCGCGGTCGGCCAGCGCGGAGAACTTGATCTTCTCGTTGCACCGCAGGCACGGATTGGGGGTCTGACCCGCCGCGTAGGCCTCCACGAAGTCGTCGATCACGTCTTCTTTGAAGCGGTCGGCGAAATCCCATATGTAGAAGGGGATTCCGAGCATGTCGGCGGCGCGGCGGGCATCGCCGGCATCCTCCTTCGAGCAACAACCTCGCGAACCGGTGCGCAGGGTGCCGGGAGCAGACGACAACGCCAGATGCACCCCCACCACGTCGTGTCCGGCATCGACAGCGCGGGCCGCGGCAACCGCCGAGTCCACACCGCCGCTCATAGCCGCAAGAATCCTCATCTCCGGTCACCTCCTCGTCCACCAGCGCTCGCCATACCGGCGGCACGTGCCCGCTCCACCACGCGCGGCAGAGCGTCGATCAGTACATCGATGTCGTCTCGGGTCGTGGTGTGCCCCAACGAGAATCGCAACGACCCGCGGGCGGTCGCGGGGTCGGATCCCATCGCGACCAGCACGTGGCTGGGCCGCGCCACGCCTGCCGTGCACGCCGACCCGGTAGAGCATTCGATCCCGGCCGCATCGAGCAGCATCAGCAGCGAATCCCCCTCACAGCCGGGGAACGTCATGTGCGCATTGTTGGGAAGCCGCCCCGCGCCGCGGGGTCCGTTGAGGATCACATCGGGGATCACCGCTTCGACACCGTCGACCAGACGATCGCGCAGGACGGCGAGTTCGGCGGTCCGGGCCGGAAGGTCGCGGGTGACCTCCCGGAGCGCAGCGGCCATGCCGACGATCGACGCGGTGTCCTGGGTCCCCGACCGGATGTCCCGTTCGTGTCCTCCGCCGTGCGCGAGCGGAACGCAGGGCACCTGGCGTCCGAGCAGGAGCGCACCGACACCCTGGGGGCCGCCGAACTTGTGAGCGGCGAGGGTGAGCGCCGACAGCCCGCTCGCCGCGAAATCGACGGGCAGATGCGCGACGGCTTGCACCGCGTCGCTGTGCATCGGCACACCGAACTCGGCCGCGACGGCAGCGAGTTCGGCGATCGGCATCACGGTGCCGACTTCGTTGTTGGCCCACATGATCGTGACGAGGGCGACCTCGTCCGGATGAGCGGCGAGCGCCTCGCGCAGAACTGCCGGCTCGACCCGCCCGACCGCGTCCACCGGCAGCCAGGTCACCACGGCACCCTCGTGGTCGGCCAGCCACTCGACGGCGTCGAGCACGGCGTGGTGTTCCACGGCGCTCGCGATGATCCGGCGGCGCCGCGGGTCCTGGGCGCGCCGGCCCCAGTAGATGCCCTTGACCGCGAGGTTGTCGCCTTCGGTGCCTCCGGAGACGAAGATCACTTCGGAGGGTCGCGCACCGAGTTCGGCGGCGATCGATTCGCGGGCTTCTTCTATCCTGCGGCGTGCCGCGCGTCCCGAACCGTGCAGGGACGAGGCATTGCCGGTGGTTGCGAACACCCCGGTCATCGCGTCGATCGCCGCGGTCAGCATCGGCGTGGTCGCGGCGTGATCGAGGTAGACAGTTTTCGGGGTACCGGAGGATCCGGTGGCGGGCGAGGTCATGACCGATCCAGGATAGCGGGTGGCTCGGGGTGCCCGTCGCGCTCACCGCTTCCACGGGAGCACATGCGGCAAGGGTCACGTTCCGGCGTGCGGACGAGCCGGACATCTCGCCCACCGGGACTGCCCACGCGCGAGGGCGGCCCCGCTCCGGATTCCGGAACGGGGCCGCGCTCTTGCTGAGGGTGAGAATCAGCCCTTGTGCTTCTTGACAGCCTCGGTCAGCTGCGGAGCGACGTTGAACAGGTCGCCCACGACGCCGAAGTCGGCGATCTCGAAGATCGGTGCCTCTTCGTCCTTGTTGACCGCGACGATGGTCTTCGAGGTCTGCATACCCGCGCGGTGCTGGATCGCTCCGGAGATACCGAGCGCGATGTACAGCTGCGGCGAGACCGTCTTACCGGTCTGGCCGACCTGGAACTGACCCGGGTAGTAGCCCGAGTCGACAGCGGCGCGCGATGCGCCCACCGCTGCGCCGAGCGAATCGGCGAGTTCTTCGACCACGGAGAACTTGTCGGCCGAGCCGACACCACGACCACCGGAGACGACGATCGACGCCTCGGTGAGCTCGGGACGGTCGCCACCGGCGACGGGCTCACGCGAGGTGATCTTGACCGCGTTCTCTTCCTGGGCCGGAACCTCGACGTCGACGCGAGTGGCGGCGGCAGCCTCCGGCTTGGCCTCGATCGCACCCGGGCGAACCGAGATGACCGGAACGTCGCCGTTGGCCTTGGCATCGACGGTGAACGCGCCACCGAAGATCGAGTGGACAGCCGAGCCGTCGCTCTTGACGTCGACGACGTCGACGAGCAGACCGGAGCCCAGGCGTGCAGCGAGGCGGCCGGACACCTCCTTGCCCTCGACCGACGCTGCGGTGAGAACCGCTGCGGGGCTGGTGGATTCGACGAGCGCGGCGAGAACGTCGACCTTCGGCGTCACGAGGTAGCCGTCGATGATGTCCGACTCGGCGGCGTAGACCTTCGCGGCACCGGCGGCGGCGAGCGCCTCCTGGAGCTTGTCGGCGGTGCCGGCGGGACCGGTCACGACTGCCGACGGCTCACCCAGCGCGCGAGCGGCGGTGATGAGTTCGGTGCTGATCTTCTTGAGCGCGCCCTCGGCATGCTCGACGAGCACGAGTACTTCTGCCATTGCTTGCTTCTCTCCCTAGATAGGTCTGGTGTTGTCGCGGGGGCGCGATCAGATGATCTTGTTGCCGACCAGGTACTGAGCGACCTTGTCGCCACCGTCGCCCTCGTCGGCGACACGCTCGCCGGCGGTACGCGCAGGCTTCGGGGTGACGCCGGTGACGGTGGACGCGGCGTTCGCGACACCGAAGATCTCGGGATCGAGACCGATGTCCGCCAGGGTGAGGGTCTGAACTTCCTTCTTCTTCGCGGCCATGATGCCCTTGAAGGACGGGAAGCGCGGCTCGTTGATCTTCTCGGTGACCGAGACGATCGCGGGGAGCGGTGCCTCGAGGCCGAAGACGCCCTCGTCGGTCTCACGCTCGCCGGTGGCCTTGCCGTCGGCCAGGGTCAGCTTGCGCAGGTGCGTGAGGTGCGGCAGGCCCAGGTACTCCGCGATGATCGCGGGCACGGCACCGACGCGACCGTCGGTGGCCTCGTTGCCGGCGATGACGAGCTCGACGCCCTCGATCTGGCCGAGCGCCGCGGCGAGCGCGTAGGCGGTCTGGATGGAGTCCGAGCCGTGCAGCGCGGGATCGTTGAGGTGGATGGCCTTGTCGGCACCCATCGACAGCGCCTTGCGGATGGCGTCGGTCGCGCGGTCGGGACCTGCGGTCAGCACGGTCACCTCGCCGCCGTCGCGCTCCTTGATGAGCAGGGCCTCTTCGACCGCCCGCTCGTTGATCTCGTCGAGAACCGCGTCGGCGGCTTCACGGTCGAGCGTGTAGTCGCCGTCGGTGAGCTTGCGCTCGGACCACGTGTCGGGGACCTGCTTGATCAAAACGACGATGTTCGTCATGGGTCTGCGTCGACCTCCTGTGTGTAGCTGCCTTTGGTCGGCAAGGCGCTGCCTGAACCGAGCACTCGTGTCTGTCGCACGGCGTGTGCGATAGATTATCAAACGCTAAGTTACCCGTGGGTAACTTAGCGGGATTCCTGGTTCACCATAGCCGCACGAAAGGACGCGCAAACCTGTGATCTGGACCACCGGAACGGAGCCGGAGTGCAGTGGCACTAATGTCTGCTCGGTGAGCGATACCAACAGCCGCACCGACGACGCCCAGACTCTCCCCCTCACCGGCGAACGGACGGTACCCGGCATCGCCGAGGAGAACTACTGGTTCCGGCGCCACGAAGTGGTCTACCGGCAACTGCTCGACCGCTGCCGACACCGCACCGTCCTCGAAGCGGGAGCGGGCGAAGGCTACGGCGCGGACATGATCGCCGACGTGGCGACGCGGGTCATCGGCCTCGACTACGACGAGAGCGCAGTTGCCCACATCCGCGCCCGCTACCCGCGCGTCGACATGCGGCACGGCAACCTCGCCGAACTCCCCCTCGCGGACGAGACCGTCGACGTCGTCGTGAACTTCCAGGTCATCGAACACCTGTGGGACCAGGGACAGTTCCTCCGCGAATGCCACCGCGTGCTCTCCCCGGGCGGCGCGCTGCTGATCAGCACACCGAACCGCATCACCTTCTCGCCCGGGCGCGACACCCCGCTCAATCCGTTCCACACCCGTGAACTCGATGCGGCCGAACTCTCGGAACTGCTCGACAGCGCCGGTTTCCGGGTGGAACTGATGACCGGAGTGCACCACGGCCCGACGCTCCGCGCGCTCGACGCCAAGCACGGCGGCTCGTTCATCGACGCGCAGATCGAGCGTGCACTGGCCGGAGAACCGTGGCCCGCAGAACTCACCGAGGACGTCGCGGGCATCACCGTCGACGACTTCGTCCTCGACCCCGAAAACATCGACAGCAGCCTCGATCTGGTTGCCGTCGCAGTAAAGGATCCCGCGCGGTGAGTACGAAGAAGACCGGGGAACCGGGAATGTTCTCCCTCGTCCTGCACTCCCACCTGCCGTGGCTCGCCCATCACGGCCGCTGGCCGGTCGGTGAGGAATGGCTCTATCAGTCCTGGGCCGCAACATATCTCCCGGTCACCGACGTTCTTGCGCGCCTTGCCCACGAAGGACACAGCCGGATGGTCACGCTCGGGATCACGCCCGTCCTGGCCGCCCAGCTCGACGATCCGCACTGTCTTGCCGGAATGCACCACTGGCTCGGCAACTGGCAACTGCGCGCCCACGAGGCCGCCGGCATGGCCGAGGAGTCCTACCAGGCACTCGGGGCGCGCGAACACCGTGCGGCAGCAGCCGCGCGCGAGATGTTCGAAACCCGATGGCGCCACGGCGGTTCCCCCGTGCTCCGCAACCTCGTCGACGCCGACGCGATCGAACTGCTCGGTGGTCCGCTCGCGCACCCGTTCCAGCCACTGCTCGACCCCCGGATGCGGGAGTTCTCCCTCGCCGAAGGCCTGCACGACGCGCACGCCCGTTGGCAACACCGACCCCGTGGCATCTGGGGCCCCGAGTGCGGATTCACGCCGGGCATGGAAATCGGGTACGCGGCAGCCGGTGTCGAACATTTCATGGTCGACGGGCCGGCGCTGCACGGCGAGACCACTCTCGGCCGCACCGTGCTCGACTCGGACGTCTTGTGTTTCGGACGTGACCTTCAGGTCTCGTACCGCGTGTGGTCGCCGAAGTCCGGATACCCCGGGCACGCCGCCTACCGCGACTTCCACACCTACTGTCACGACACGGGTCTCAAACCCTCCCGGGTGACCGGACGCGCGGTGCCGTCGGAGGACAAGGCGCCCTACGACCCCGAACTCGCGTCCCTCGCCGTCGACCGCCACGTCGCCGACTTCGTCGACACGATCCGCCGCCGCCTCCGGAGCGAGTCCGCGCGTATCGGCAGGGACGCACTCGTCGTCGCGGCATTCGACACCGAACTGTTCGGGCACTGGTGGTTCGAGGGCCCGCTGTTCCTCGAGCGGCTTCTGCGGGCGCTGCCGGAGGCGGGCATCGAGGTGGGCACGCTCACCGACGCCCGTGATCGCGGATACGTCGGTGGCCCCGTCGATCTCGCGAACTCCTCGTGGGGATCGGGCAAGGACTGGCGGGTGTGGGCCGGCGACCAGGTCTCCGACCTCGTCCAGCTCAACGACGAGGTGGTCCGGACCACGCTCGACACACTCGACAAAGCCCGTGACGGGCACGCACCCGGAGCACCGGTCCTGCGCAACCGCGTGCACGACCAGATGTTGCGCGAAGCACTGCTCACCGTCTCGAGCGACTGGGCGTTCATGGTCAGCAAGGACACCGCGGCCGCCTACGCCCGCGATCGCGCGCACACCCACGCGCACGCCCTCCGGGAGATCGCCGAGGCGGTCGCTTCCGGTCGGGACTCGACGGCAGTACGGTTGGCCGACGGCTGGAACCGAGCCGACAACCTGTTCCCCGGGCTCGACGCGCGGCGCCTGCCCGGACGCCACGGAGGCAAGTGATGAAGATCCTGATCGTGTCGTGGGAGTACCCGCCGGTCGTCGTCGGTGGGCTCGGTCGGCACGTTCACCATCTCGCCACGGAACTTGCCGCAGCGGGGAACGAAGTCGTGGTGCTGTCCCGGCGCCCCACGGGAACCGATGCTTCGACGCATCCCACACTCAGCCATATCGCCGAGGGCGTGCTCGTCGTCGCGGTCGCGGAGGACGCCCCCCACTTCGTATTCGGCGAGGACATGCTCGCCTGGACCCTCGCGATGGGGCACGCGATGGTGCGCGCGGGGATCGGCCTGAGCCGCGGCGGTATCGGCGAGGGGTGGCAACCCGATGTCGTGCATGCACACGACTGGCTGGTCGCGCATCCCGCCATCGCCCTTGCCGAGCACTTCGACGTGCCGCTGGTCTCCACGCTCCACGCAACCGAAGCGGGCCGCCACAGCGGGTGGCTCTCGGGCAGAATCAACCGCCAGGTGCACTCGGTCGAGTGGTGGCTCGCCCACGAATCCGACGCGCTCATCACGTGTTCGGCGTCGATGTACGACGAAGTGACAGCACTGTACGGCCCCGATCTGCCGCGAATCTCGGTGATCCGCAACGGTATCGACATCACGACGTGGTCGTACCGCGAGCGCGCACCCCGATCCGGACCGGCCCGGCTTCTCTATGTGGGACGGCTCGAGTACGAAAAGGGCGTGCAGGACGCGATCGCCGCCCTCCCGCGGATTCGGCGTTTCCACCCCGGCACCACACTCATGGTCGCCGGGGACGGCACCCAGTCCGAGTGGTTGCGCGAACAGGCGCGGGTTCATCGTGTCGCACGCTCGGTGACCTTCCTCGGCAACCTCGACCACACCGAACTGCTCGATCGACTGCACACCGCCGACGCCATCGTCCTGCCCAGCCGGTACGAACCGTTCGGCATCATCGCGCTCGAAGCTGCCGCTGCGGGAACACCGTTGGTCACCTCGACCGCCGGTGGGCTCGGCGAGGCCGTCGTCGACGGCACGACCGGGTTGTCGTTTCCTCCCGGCGACGTCGCAGCGCTCACGTCGGCGGTGCGCAAGACGCTCGACGATCCGGCCGCCGCGCAGGAACGCGCCCGGGCCGCCAGGGCCCGGCTCACCGACGACTTCGACTGGGGACAGGTCGCCGAGGAGACGGCCCAGGTCTACATCGGCGCGAAGCGGCGGGTACGGCATCCGCTCGGACGGCCCGTGATCCCGCAGCGCCCGCTGCCCGGCCGGGACTGAGTCAGCCGACTCCGAGCGCCGGCACGCGGTCGAACCACGGGCGAGCCTGTTCCAGTTCGGCCCCGAGAGCGAGCAGCAGGCCTTCCCCGCCGAGCGGCGCGACGAACTGCACGCCGAGGGGTACGTCGTCCGCGGTCCAGTGCAGCGGCAGCGAGATCGCCGGGCGCCCGGTGATGTTCGCCAGCTGGGTGTACGGCGTGCGTCCGAGGTTCTCGTCTATCATCCGGTCCACCAGGCCGGTCCAGCGGGCCACCCTGCCCATTCGCGTCGCGATGAGCACGTTCCCGAGGGTGCTCACCCAGCGCGGAGTCGCCAGTTCCCCGATCCGCGCCGGAGGATAAGCCAGGGTCGGCGTGAGCAGTAGGTCGTAACGCTCGTGGAACGCGGCGAGCCGGGTGGTGTGTTCGCCCCAGCGCGCCAGCGCCGCGAGATACTCCGGAGCGGGCACGGTGCGGCCCAGTTCGGCGAGAATGCGGGTGTCGAACTCGAATCCGTCCGGGCCCGACCCCGTGCGTTGCCGTACCTCGTCGACCTCCGCCGTCAACGACGCGAACCACATCGTGAGGAAATCCGTGGCCAGTTGCCGCTCGTCGACGCCGGTCGTCGCGGGCTCGACGTGGTGACCGAGTTCGTCGAGCAGGGCAACCGTGGCGTCGACCGCTGCGACCGCTTCGGGGTCGACCCCGGCCCCGAGCGGGGACGCAGTCGCGTACCCGATCCGCAGGCGCCGGGGGGCGGTGCGGGCGGCGGCCGAATACGACTGCGGTGGAGCCGCGCTCAGGAAGGGCGCCGCCCCATAGGCACCGGCCATGACGTCCAGGAGAGCCGCGGAGTCACGGATGCTCCGGGTGATCGCCCCGTTCGTTGCCGCCCCGTGCAGCGGTTCGCTGCCGAGCGGGCCGGTCGGCACGACTCCACGGCCGGGCTTGAGACCGACGAGACCGCAGCATGCGGCCGGGATCCGGATCGAGC
Source organism: Rhodococcus sp. NPDC060084 (assembly GCF_042730335.1). Taxonomy (NCBI): domain Bacteria; kingdom Bacillati; phylum Actinomycetota; class Actinomycetes; order Mycobacteriales; family Nocardiaceae; genus Rhodococcus; species Rhodococcus sp. NPDC060084. Next base: position 17,345 of record NZ_JBHWWX010000037.1, on the reverse strand, counting down.
CGCCGCCGTCGCTCGCGCCCGCCACGGGCACCACGCCCGCTGCGACAGCCGCGGCGGAACCACCGGACGAACCCCCGGGGGTCAACGCCGGGTTCCACGGGTTGCGTGTGGGACCGTTCGCTTCCGGTTCGGTGATGCCCTTGAGCCCGAATTCCGGGGTGTTGGTCTTCCCGAAGACGACGAGACCCGCCTCGAGCCAGCGGTCGACGACCACCGAGTTGCGTTCGGCGGGAACTTGGGCGAGGGCGCGGGACCCACTGCCGGTGGGGATCCCCGCGATGTCCTGCCCGAGGTCCTTCACGAGGAAGGGCACGCCCGCGAACGGGCCGTCCAACGGGTGGCCGGCCCGCACACGAGCCTCTCGGTCGAGCCGGTAGACGACCGTATTGAGAGTCGGCTCGACGGCGTCGAGCCTGGCGATCGCCGTCTCGAGCAGTTCGTGCGGCGTCACCTGCCCGCCCGCCACCAGTTCTGCGAGCCCCACGGCGTCGTGACGCCGGTATTCGTCGAAATCCACTCGAGCCCTCCCCTGCCGATCTTCCTGTGGCTGTCGTCAGACGCCGGGTTGTGCGTCGGCCGGCTTTTCTCCCGCCTTCTTCCGCGCGATGTCCTCGAGCGCTGCGGCCCGTGCGGCACGTTCGGCGGCGGCGGTCTCCCACGACAGCTTCCGATTCTTCACGACCTTCGCCGGCGAGCCGACGGCAATGCTGTAATCGGGGATCTCACCCTTGACCACGGCGTGCGCGCCGAGCACACAGCCGCGACCCACCTTGGTATTGCGCAACACCGTCACCTTGGCGGCGATCCAGGTGTCCGGCCCGATGCGCACCGGACCCTTGATGATGCCCTGGTCCTTGATCGGATAGGTGATGTCCTCCGTGCGATGGTCGAAATCGCAGATATAGCACCAGTCCGCAACGAGGGTCGAGGCGCCGATCTCGATGTCGAGGTAGGTGTTGACGACGTTGTCCTTGCCGAACACGACCTTGTCGCCGATTCGCAGCGAACCTTCGTGGCAGCGGATGGCGTTGCCATCACCGATATGCACCCACTTGCCGATCTCGAGCCGCGCCAGGTCGGGCGTCGCGTGGATCTCGACGTTCTTCCCGAGAAACACCATTCCGCGCAGCACGACGTGCGGATTCGCCAGCTTGAACTTCGCCAGGCGGTAGTACCGGACCAGGTACCACGGCGTGTATGCCTTGTTTGCCAGCACCCATCGCAGAGATGACAGTGTCAGGAATCGTGCCTGGTCCTGATCCCGGCGACGGGAACCGCGCCACCTCGTGCGCAGCGGTGCGCCCCACATGCTCGTCATAGGGGGCAGCCTACGGTCCGCCTCCTGCGTGGGGTACAACCACCGGCCCGATACGCTGACGGCTCGAAACGTTCGTCCCGGGAGGAGTTGGGTGATGCGGGGTGTCCTGCGGGCCGCAGTGCTGGCATCGACGGCAGCGGTCGCACTGAGCGGGTGCGCAGGCGGAGGCGGTACCAGCGATGTGCTCTCCGAAGGAGGCTGGCCGGGCCGTTATTCGGATGCCCGCAACAGCAGCACCGCCACCGCAGACGGTCTCGACGACCTCTCGGCCGCGTGGGCCCGCCCGCTGGGAGGCCGGGTGGGCTCTCCCGCCGGGGTTGCCCGCAACGGCCAGATCGCAGTCACCGCCTCGACGGACGCGGGATGCAACCTCTTCTCCTTCCAGATCGACAACGGCCGCAAACGGTGGTGCACGCGGCTCGCTCCGGGCGCCACGACCGTGACCCCCGTGTCCGACGGCAACGCGAACATCTACGTCGGCGAGGACGGTGGCATGTTCTCGTTCAACGAACACGGGCAGCGACGCTGGCGGATCCCGGTGAGCGGCACACCGCGCAGCGCCCAGTTCGCGTCCGACGGAAAACTGGTCGTCGTCACGCATTTCGGCCAGGTCAACATCATCAACCCGCAGACCGGCCAACTCGTCGCACCACTGTTCGACCTCGTACCCATTCCCGCCGTCGGCGACGGCCAGAACGTTCCGAGGCTCGCGAGCGATCACGGGTTGCCCGCATGCTTCGGCGGATCACCCGATTGCCCCGTCGCCACCACTCCCGCAGTCGACCTGGCCACGGACCGGATCTTCGTGACCCTGTGGCGTCCCGGTGCCGACCGCGCGTCGCTCGTCGCCATGCGGTACACCAGCGGCGACAACGCGTCCGTGGTCGAAGAATGGTCCACCGACGACCTGCCGGGCGGCGCCGTGACGAGTCCGGTGCTGTCCGCCGACGGCGCGACCGTCTACGTCCACGACGGCGACGGCACCCTCTGGGCCGTCGACTCCACGACGGGGACACCCCGATGGAGCCATCGACTCGACTACTCCCCCGCGACCGGCCCGGCAGTGACCGGTGACGGATTGCTGCTGCTTGCCGCCGGCGGAGACGAGGGCGCCCTGACCGCACTGCGGGACAATGGCGACGGCGCCGAAATGGTGTGGCAGCGAACGGATGTCACGCAGCACGCCGTACCGGCGGTGACCTCGAACGGGCTGGGTTACTCGATCGTGGGCGGCGCCGACGGCCTTGCCGCACTCGTGTTCGACACCTCGGACGGCCACTCGATCGACGAGGAACCGATCACGGAGGCAACAGGATTCCCGGTCGGCACCGCGGTGGGCCCCGACGGCGAGTTCGTCACCACGACGCACGACGGTGACATCGTCGTACTCCGCTGAAGCAGTTCCCTCAGCCGACAGTCGAGGTACAGTCGAAAGATCGTGCTGCCCTGCGTAATTCGGCGCTCACGACAGCCTGCGCCGGCCGGTGCCCACTGCCCCGGCGGTACGCAATTCGGGTTCGTCTCCCGACCGGAAGCGCGGTGAGCACCACCCCTGCCGGAACATCGATCGCCCCGAGCTGTGGCACCAGTGCCACGCCGGCTCCCGCTGCAACCAGTCGCAGGACCGTGGCGAAGTCGTCGACCCGATGGGTGACCCACGGTTCGAACCCTTGGGAGCGACAGGTGCGCACCGCCATGGTGTGACACAACGTGCCGGAGTTCCCGACAATCCAAGGGCTGTCTGCGTGACTGCGGACGACCGCCAAACCCTCCGCGTCCGGCGCTGCGGACGCGGCCAGATAGATGACCTCGTCGAGCAGCGGTTCGAGTTCGATGCCCGACCCGACGGAGGACGGCACGTTGTCGTATTCGTGGACGAGCGCCATGTCGAGGTGACCTCCCCGAAGCAGATCCGGCGCATCGGCGGGATCGACCTCCGTCACCGTCACTTCCGGGCCCTGCTCCGCACGGCGGAGTTCCGACAGGGCGGGGAGCACAACCGTCCGTAGCGCGGTCGGAAAGGCCCCGAGGCGAACCGACCCCGACGGCCCCGGCCCACTCGTCGCGAGCGCGGTTTCTGCTCGTTCCAGTTCCGCCAGAACCGCCTCGGTGTGCTCGACGAGGATGAGAGCCGCCGGGGTCAGCCTCACCCGACGACCCGTGCGCACCAGGAGGGGGCGGCCGGCCTCGCGTTCGAGCGCCGAGATCTGTTGCGACACCGCCGACGGCGTGTACGAAAGCGCCTCGGCGACGGCAGCGATCGTGCCTCGATGGGCGAGTTCACGGAGAAGCCTGAGCTTGCGAACGTCGAGCATCGGTTCAGCTTACGAGTTCCGTCACGAAGAGTAACTGGATCTTGTGAATTGCGACGGTAAAAGTGGGTGCATGACATTCCATCCGTCGGGCATCTTCGTCCCGCTCGTCACCCCGTTCACAGACACCGGCGAGATCGCCGCGACCGACCTCGAACGTCTCGCCCACGGCGTGATCGAAGAAGGCGCAGCCGGCATCGTGGCGTTGGGAACAACCGCGGAGGCGGCCACCCTGACCCCTCTGGAACGTCGAGAGGTCGTGCGGATCTGCAGCACGGCGTGCCGCGAGCACGGCGTGCCCCTGATCGTCGGCGCAGGTTCGAACGACACGGCCGGCACCGCGCGCACCCTCGAGGAACTGCATGCGGAGGGCGACGCCACAGCCGCAATGGTGGTGGTCCCGTACTACACACGCCCGTCCGAGGCAGGGGTGGTGGCGCACTTCGAATACATCGCCGCACGCAGTCCGCTCCCCCTGATTCTCTACAACGTTCCGTACCGCACCGGTCAGCACCTGGGCTGGGAGTCCGTCGAGCGACTGTCGCAGCATCCGCAGATTGCCGGCATCAAACAGGCAGTCGGCTCGGTGGACACCGACACCGCGCGACTGGTCGCAGTGGCCCCCACGTCGTTCTCGGTCCTCGCAGGAGACGACGCGCTGGTTTCCCCGCTCCTCGCGATGGGTGCCGCGGGAGCGATCCTGGCGACCGCGAACGTCTGCACGCGCGAGTTCGTCGAACTGTTCCGGTTGTGGGACGGCGGATTCCTGTCGCAGGCGAGGGCCCTCGGGAACCGACTCGTGGAGACCGCGTGCGCGCTGACCGCAGGGCCGAACCCCACCGTCATCAAGGCCGTGCTCCACGCCCAGGGCAGGATTTCGACTCCGAACGTCCGGCTACCCCTCCTGCCGGCGGGCAGCCCCGCGGCGATTCTCGGAGCGCTGCCCCACACGGTCCGTGCAGGCTAACGGGACGCTGCGCACACGAAGGCCTCGGGCGTGCGGCCGATGCGGGTCAGCACCACGCTCAGCGAGCGTGAGCCCTTCAATTTGAGCCGGGGACGCAGCACCGCGGGATCGATGTCGAGCCCGCGCACCAGGATCTCGGCGATCCCGCAATCGAACCGGGACAGTGCCTGTTTCAGCGCCTTCTCCGTGTATTTGAACTGTTCGAGGACGCGGAATCCACGCACCCCGTCGGGCAACGTATCGCCGGTGAGGTAGGCGATACGTGGATCGAGTTGCCACAGCCCGTGTGCGGCCGCGTAGTGACGCACCAGTCCGGACCGCACGATCGCACCGTCCGGATCGACGATCCATTCCCCCGGTGCACGCTCGGGAATCTCGTCCGGCATCGTGTCGGTGACCTCGAAACCGGTTCCGTCCGAACGGAGTACCGACGCGCGGCGTCGAACACCGCCGTGGGTGAGTCCCGGGGAGTACAGGCATGCTTCACGCACGCCGCCGTCCAGCGACACCACCTCGACCTCGCCGTCCCAGTCGAGGGAGTCGAAGTCCAGACCCGGCGCGCACTTCACGGCCAGATCGCGTCCTGCATACACCCCGAGAAGGTCGGGCAACGGCGGTTGCAGCGCCGCCGGGTCGTGGGTCCTGCGGCCGCCGGCGCGACGCGCAGGGTCCGCGACGACGGTCGTGCCGCGTGTCACCGGCGTCAGCGCGTCCGCACGGAGGAGATATGCCTCGGGGACGTTGTGCGCGGCCATGGCGAGGCGCACTTCGTCGAGGTCGCTGCCCACCACCGTCTCCGCGACACCGACGAGTTCGGCGAGTTCGGTGCCGATCGAGCAGGTGACGTCGTGGACCCGGCGGCCGGCAAGCCGTCGCGCACGATGCGCCGCCACGGTTGCGGGCGTCGACTGCTGCACTGCATCGTCGGTGAGGATCCAGCGCGCGGCACCGGGAATCTTCGCGTCCGCCTTGCGGCGCAACAACACCGTCTCCACGAGCACCGCGGTACGGTCGCCGAAGTGCGTACGCACCCAGCCGATATCGGCAAGGCGCGTACGCGTCGACAGTTCACGCTCGCCGACACGTGCGAGCGCTGCCGCGCCGGTATCGGAGGTCAGGTACCGGACGTCGTCGAGCGTGAACTCGTATCCCAATTACTTGCCCGGCTTCACACCGGTGATCATCACGTTGTAGAAGAAGCTGCGCGGGACAACGTGCTTGAGCACATTCTCGTCGACCCAGCTGAGCGACTTCCAGCCGCCGAAGGCGAACTTGGCCCAGTTCCAGCCCAGCTTCTCGGGCGGAACTGCGGCTTCGAACGTGCGAACGGGCCAGCCGAGCAGTGCGGCGGCGAACTCCTCGCTCGAGGCCTTGACGTTCACCGCGCCGGCCGACCGGGCGATCTTCTCGAGATCGGAGGGGTCGAAGGTGTGCAGATCGACGACGGCCTCGAGTGCCGCGGCGCGCGACGACTCGTCGAGTTCGGTCTGCGGGCGGCGCCAGTCGCTGAGGAACGGCAGCTTCGTGACGGTGGTCGTGGCCTCCCACGTGATGCGCCCGAGCCAGCGCGCGTAGAAGTTGCCGACTGTGCTCGGCTCACCGGCGAACACGAATCGGCCACCCGGCTTGAGGATGCGCAGCACCTCACGCAGGGACTGCTCGACATCGGGAATGTGGTGCAGCACTGCGTGTCCGACGACGAGGTCGAAGGTGTCATCCTCGTACGGGATGGTTTCGGCGTCGGCGACGCGGCCGTCGACATCGAGACCGAGATGCTCGGCGTTGCGCAGCGCCACCTTGACCATGCCCGGCGACAGGTCGGTGACCGAACCGCTCTTCGCCACCCCACCCTGCATGAGGTTGAGCAGGAAGAAGCCGGTGCCGCAGCCCAACTCGAGCGCCCGCTCGTAGGGCAGGGGCTGCTCTCCGGCGGCGGCGACGAACCGTCCCTTCGCGTAGTCGATGCAGCGTTCGTCGTACGAGATCGACCACTTGTCGTCGTACGTCTCGGCTTCCCAGTCGTGGTAGAGCACCTGAGCGAGCTTGGTGTCTTCCATCGCTGCCGCGACCTGTTCGGCAGTGGCGTGCGGGTTCGGCGCGGGGTCGACCCCGTCGGGCCTGCTTGCAGTCATGGCGGTGATCCTACCCATCGGTAAGTCGGGGGCAATTTTGCGGTTGGGCGAACTATTCGCCGACGAAATCGGCTTTTCCGGGTCCGTCGGCGAGGAACGACTCCATGCCGATGGTCCGATCCTTCGTGGCGAACAGCGACGCGAACAGGTGCTGTTCGATGGCGAGGCCGGTCACGAGATCGGTCTCGAGACCCTGGTCGATCGCAGCCTTGGCTGCCGCAAGCGCACGCGACGCCGCTGTGGTGAACTGCGCGGCCCACCGGCGGGCCGCCTCGTACACGTCGTCCGGTGCCACGACCTCGTCCACGAGCCCCATCGCCAGAGCCTCGTCCGCCCCGACGAACCGGCCGGTGTACACGATGTCCTTGGCTTTCGACGGCCCCACCAGGCGGGCGAGGCGCTGTGTGCCGCCACCACCGGGAATCACGCCGAGCAGGACCTCGGGCGTGCCCAGCTTCACGTTGTCCCCGATGATCCGCCTGTCGGCGCCGAGGGCGAGTTCGAGGCCACCGCCGAGCGCGTACCCGGTGATCGCGGCGACGGTCGGCTTCGGAATGTCGGCGATCGAGCCCAGCGCGGATTGCAGATCGCCCACGATCCGGCTCATCCGGACGAAGTCGATCTCGGCGAGTTCCTTGATATCGGCGCCGGCGGCGAACACCTTCTCCCCGCCGTACACGATCACCGACTTCACGTCGTCCCGCACCGACGCTTCCCGCGCGGCCTCCCGAAGCTCCTCCTGGAGCTGCCGGTTGAGCGCGTTCATCGGCGGCCGGTCGAGTCGGATGGTGCCGATACCGTCGGAAACCTCGAGCGTCACGAATTCAGGCATGCACGAAGCCTAGAGGTCGGCGCGCTGGGCCCACGGATGCGACCCGACCGCGTAGTAACCGTCCTCGCCGTCGAACGAGATGTGGATCATTCCGTCCCGCTTGCTCATGACGGGAAGGACCGGTTCGACGGTCACTTCCGCGGCTATGATCTCCGCGACCGTCCGGTATCGCGCCAGGTCCGTCAACTGAGTCCAGGTCGGGGGAAGCAGCACGCACCGTCCCGACCGCCAGTACTCGAGTTCTTCCGCGGCGGTCCGCCAGCGCACCTCGTCGGCCTCGCTCGTCTCCCCGTCCGCGCGTTGTCCGTCGGGTGCGGCGGCGACGAAGAAGCGGGTGTCGTACCGGCGTCGCTCGCCCAGGGGCGTGATCCAGTTGGCCCAGGGGCGCAGCAGGTCGGCGCGCAGCACGAGTCCTTCCCGCGCGAGAAAATCGCCGAAGGACAGGTCGCGGGCCTCGAGCTTGCGGCGCGCACCGGCGTAGACGGCAGTGTCGGCGACGAGCGTGTCGGGGTCCGGTCCGGCCAGCAGGACACCGCATTCCTCGAACGTTTCCCGCACGGCCGCCAGTACCAGTGCGCGCGCTGTCGCCTCGTCGGTGGCGAACCGCTCCGCCCACCATGCGACGTCCGGACCGGACCACCGCACCGACGCGTCGGTATCGGACGGATCGACCCCGCCGCCGGGGAACACGGTCATCCCTCCGGCGAAGTCCATGCCGACCACGCGCTGTTGGAGGAACACCTCCACTCCCCGTGCGGAGTCGCGTACCAGCATCACCGTGGAAGCACCGCGGATCGGCACCGCGGCGGGGTCGAAGGAGCTCACCGAGCGATCGTGGGACATGGCCTCAAACTATCGGATCACGTGACGCACGCCATGCCGGGCGCCCGTCGTGTCACCCGCGACGGTGGCGTCCCGGCTCCCGGGTTCGGCGTGCGAAGAACCGGCCGTCCGCCTGTTCCAGCGTGATGGCCTGGCTGAACGCTTCGCTGAGGTTCTCCCCGGTGATGACGTCGTCGAGCAGACCCTGCGCGACGACCGTGCCCTCCTTGAGGAGCAACGCGTGGGTGAAACCGGGCGGGATCTCCTCGACGTGGTGCGTGATGAGGACGGTGGCCGGGGCATCCGGGTCGGCGGCCAGCACGCCGAGTCGCGCGACGAGTTCCTCGCGGCCACCCAGGTCCAGGCCGGCCGCGGGTTCGTCGAGCAGCAGCAGTTCGGGATCGGTCATGAGCGCGCGGGCGATGAGCACGCGTTTGCGCTCGCCCTCCGACAGCGTTCCGTACGAGCGGTCGGCGAGATGTTCGGCGCCGAGGCTCTCGAGCATCTCGATCGCGCGCTCGGTGTCCATGTCGTCGTAGCGCTCGCGCCATCGGCCGAGTACGCCGTATCCGGCGGAGATCACCAGATCGAGGACTTTCTCGTCGAACGGCACGCGGTTCGCGAGCGCCGCCGACGACAGGCCGATGCGGGTCCGCAGTTCGGACAGGTCGGTCCGGCCGAACGTTTCGCCGAGCACGTGTGCCGTTCCGGACGTGGGGAACGTCTCGGCCGCCGCGATGCGCAGCAGCGTCGTCTTGCCTGCGCCGTTGGGGCCGAGCACCACCCAGCGTTCGTCGAGTTCCACCTTCCAGGTCACGGGTCCGACGAGGACGTTGCCTCCACGCCGCACCAGAACGTCTTCGAATTCGATGAGCAAATCGGGATCAGGTTGTGCCACGCGTCCATCTTGTCTTACGTCCGGGCGCGACACGCGGCAGGATCATCCCTGTGTCGTCACCCTCCTCGGAATCCGTCCCGTCCGCCGCCCTGCACGACCGGTCGCCGTTCCCCCTCGGCGCGACGGTTGTCGGTTCCGGTACCCGGTTCGCCGTGCACGCCCCGCACAGCGACCGCGTCCAGGTGTGTCTCGTCGGCGAGGACGGGCACGAACAGCGCATCGACCTCCTCGATTTCACCTACGGCGTGTGGCACGGCGTGGTCCCCGGTGTCGGCGCGGGGCAACGGTACGGCTATCGCGCGCACGGGCGGTGGGATCCGCGCCACGGCCTGCGCACCAATCCGCACAAGATCCTTCTCGATCCGTGGGGACGGCAGATCACGGGCGAGGTAGGTGACGCAGCCAGGCTGCTCGCGTACGACGGCGGACCGTTCGACGCGATGTCGACTGTGGACTCGCTCGGGCACACGCCGCTGTCGGTGGTCACGGCCTCCGACGCCGACACCCCGCAGCGGCCCGACATACCGTGGGAGAACACCGTCGTCTACGAACTGCACGTGGGTTCGTACACCGCGCACCATCCGCAGGTACCCCCGCATCTGCGCGGCACCTACCTCGGGCTCTGCCACCCGGCGGTGATCGACCATCTCGTGCAGCTCGGAGTGACCACGGTCGAACTCCTGCCGGTCCAGGCTTTTCTCACCGAACCCCCGGTCCGGGCGCGCGGGATGCGCAATCACTGGGGGTATTCGACCGCGTCGTACTTCGCTCCGCACCCCGCCTACGCCGCGACACCGGGTGAGGAGATCGCCGAGTTCCGCACGATGGTCCGCGCGCTGCACAGCGCCGGACTCGAAGTCGTTCTCGATGTCGTCTACAACCACACGTGCGAATGGTCGGTGGCGGGACCGAACCTGTCGTGGCGCGGCCTCGACGCGCCCGGTTACTACCTGCTCGACCACCACGGTCACGACATCGACCTCACCGGCTGCGGCAACACGATCGACGGTTCCTCCCCCATCGCCGTCCGGATGGTGTGCGACAGCCTGCGGTACTGGGCGCAGGAGATGGGTGTGGACGGGTTCCGGTTCGACCTCGCGAGCGCGCTGGCGCGGCCGCGCGGTGGTGCGTTCGACCCGCGCGGGGCTCTGCTCACCGCGATCACCACCGACCCGGTGCTCACCGACCTCAAACTCATCGCCGAGCCGTGGGACGCGACCGGGCACGGTTACCAGTTGGGACGCTTCGGTGTGCAGTGGGCCGAATGGAACGACAAGTACCGCGACACGGCGCGCCGCTTCTGGGCGGGGCACTCGGGTGTGCGCGAACTCGCCTCGAGGCTCACCGGCTCGGAGGATCTGTTCCGGCGGGATCAGCGGCAGCCCGCGATGTCGGTCAACTACATCACCGCGCACGACGGATTCACACTCACCGACCTCGTGTCGTACCGGCACAAGCGCAACGAGGCGAACGGTGAGGACGGCCGCGACGGCTCCGACCACAACGAATCGGTCGATCACGGGGTGGAAGGTCCCACCGACGACGTGGAGATCGTCGCCGCGCGCGACCGGCACGTCCGCGCGCTGCTCGCGACGCTGCTGCTCTCGACCGGGACACCGATGCTGCTCGCCGGGGACGAACTCGGTCACACCCAGCACGGCAACAACAACGCGTACTGCGTTCCGGAGGATGTACCGGTACGCGACGCGTGGCCGTTGGACTGGGAAGACGCCGACCTCGACCGGCTCGCGTACGTGCGCGGGCTTCTCCGGCTCCGGAACGTCGTGCCGGTGCTACGGCGGCGACGGTTCTTCGACGGGCGGGCGAGGACCGACGGCCACCCCGACCTGGTGTGGTTCGGGATCGACGGCACCGAACTCGACTACGCGGGCTGGCACGACGAGAGCCGCCGCACCCTTCAAGGGTGGGTCGACGGATCGGGGCTGGGCACCACCACCCGCGCGGGGATACAGCTCCCCGACAGCAGTGGTCTGTTCGTTCTGCACGCCGGGGGCGCCGCGACCCTGACGCTGGGTGGGCCGGAGTGGTATCGCGGCGACATCATGTGTGTCTTCGACTCGAGCACTGTCGACGGCTCACCCGTCGACGATGCCCCTCGCCCGGTGGGCACCGAGTTTACGCTGCCCGGTCCGGCCGTACTGGTGTTCCGAACCGCGCTGCGAGACGAAATACCCACGGACCCAACGCACTCCGGCTCCGACCACCACGGGTCCACGCCGGGATGACGCGGTGCGGCGTCGCTGTCGTCGCGACGGTCACTCTGCCTGTGCGACGACGGTGACCGACCCGGGCGCGACTTCGGTGAACCCGGCGTCCTTCACCGCGACGGCAGATCCGTTCTCGACGTGCGCGAGCAGTTCGCGCCATCGCGCGGGGGTCGCCTCACGGACGGCACAGGGATAACCCGCGGCCGCCCACTGGCGCGCGGACTCGAGCGGCATCGCGCCGGCGAGCAGCATCGAGGCGTGACCGACCTGTGCGGCGGCCTTGCCCACCGTCATACCGAGAGTTCCGTCGACCCACAGCACCGGAACACCGGCGGGCGGGGAGGGCGGACTGTCGGGCGGGACATCGGTGCCGCCGATCTGCAACCGGGAGATCCTCGGGTCGAGGGCTCCTACCGGACCGGGGACCAGTGCCCGCGCCTGGGCGCCGGCGTGGTCGACGGTGACACCGGGGACCTCCTGCGCGGCACGCCATTGCGCGCCGCGGGCACGACGGCTGACCTTGCGGATCCGGGCGTCGTTCCACGCGAGGAACGGTTCCTGCCACGGTCCGGGCTCTCCGTCCGGGCCCGGCCCGACCCGCGGATCCAGGCACAGTGTGACGGTGGCGATTGCGGCGGCCTCGAGCAGCGAACTCCGGTCGGGCGGATCGGATTTCGGGATGTGGAGAACGATCGGCATCGCCAGCACCGACGCCGGGTCGTCCGGGTCGGGCCGGTCTCCGTAACCCCGGGCGAGCACGGCGTGCCGCTGCGCGAACCCGGGGTCGGTGAAGATCGGATGGGGTTCAGGCACCACGATCGAGCGGTACCCGTCGCAACGTTCCGTCGACCCGGTCGGCGGCTTCCACCTCGTCCCGCGTGACACCGAGGACGAAGAGCACGGCGTCCAGATACGGGTAGGACAACGCGGTGTCGGCGACCTCGCGCAGCGCGGGCTTCGCGTTGAACGCGATACCCAGCCCTGCGGCACCGAGCATGTCGATGTCGTTGGCACCGTCGCCGACGGCCACGGTCTGCTCGATGGGCACACCCGCCTCGGCGGCGAATTCCCGGAGCGCGTGCGCCTTTGCGGCACGGTCGACGATGTCGCCGACAACGCGGCCCGTGAGCCTTCCGTCGACGATTTCGAGAGTGTTCGCGCGCACGAAGTCGAGTTCGAGGTCGTGAGCGAGGCCTTCGATGACCTGGCGGAAACCGCCCGAGACGACGCCGCAGCGGAACCCGAGCCGACGCAGCGTCCGGATGGTGGTGCGCGCGCCGGGGGTGAGTTCGATCTGATCGGCGACTTCGTCGATCACACTGGCGGGCAGGCCGGCGAGTGTGGCGACGCGTTGTTCGAGCGACTGCGCGAAATCGATCTCGCCCCGCATCGCGGCTTCGGTGACTTCGCGGACCTTGTCCTCGACGCCCGCGTGCGCAGCGAGCATCTCGATGACCTCGCCCTGCACCAGAGTCGAGTCCACGTCGAAGACGATCAGACGCTTCGCGCGACGGGCGAGACCGGCGCGTTCCACCGCGATGTCCACGTCGATACCGGCGGCGAGTTCCGCGAGGGCCTTGCGCAAACGGGAGTCGGCATCCGAATCGGTGTCCGGTGCGGTGACCATCAGTTCCAGTCCGGTGACGGGATAGTCGGCGATGCCGCGGATGGAATCGATGTTGGCGCCCTGCGCGGCGAGCGTGCGTCCCACCGACCGCAACGCGCGCGCACTCAACGGACTGCCCAGCACGACGACGGCGTGGGTGGACACCGGGTGGCCGCTGCCGGGCGCCACGCCGATCTGCACTTCGGCGCGCATGCCGATGGCGGCCATGGCCGACGAGACCTCGTCCTGCAACGCCTCGACATCGCGGGGGCAGACCACGAGGACGCCGAGCGTCAACTGCCCGCGGATCACGACCTGCTCGACGTCGAGCAGGTCGACGTCATACCTCGTCAGCGCTGCGAACAGCTCCGAGGTCACGCCGGGATGGTCCGGTCCGGTCACGGTCACGAGCACCGTGCTGTCAGACGCCACAACGTCTCCGATCATTGTCGTCGAGGCACGTGCGGACGCAGCACGTGCCTGTCCATTGTCGCAGTTCGAGCGGTCGGCTCCGCGTCGGGGTACGGGCCCGGAACGGCGGAAGCCCCGCCCGTGGAGACGGGCGGGGCTTCGGTGCGTAGAGCGGGTCGATCAGGAGCGCGGGACGTCGCCGGGGGTACGGTCGGCGCCTTCGAGCACGTTCACGCTGTGCTTGTGGCTACCCGGTCCGACGTGCGCCTCGGCGCGCATCTTCTCGACCATGTGCGGGTAGTGCAGTTCGAACGCGGGGCGCTCCGACCGGATGCGCGGCAACTCGGTGAAGTTGTGCCGCGGCGGCGGGCAGGAGGTGGCCCACTCGAGCGAGTTACCGAAGCCCCACGGGTCGTCGACCGTGACGACCTGGCCGTAGCGGTAGCTCTTGAACACGTTCCACAGGAACGGCAGGGTCGAAGCACCGAGCACGAACGCACCGATGGTCGAGATCGTGTTGAGCGTGGTGAACCCGTCCGACGGCAGGTAGTCCGCGTAGCGACGCGGCATGCCCTCGTTACCGAGCCAGTGCTGCACCAGGAAGGTGGTGTGGAAGCCCACGAAGGTCAGCCAGAAGTGCCACTTGCCGAGACCCTCGTCGAGCATGCGGCCCGTCATCTTCGGGAACCAGAAGTAGATGCCGGCGTACGTGGCGAACACGATGGTGCCGAAGAGCACGTAGTGGAAGTGCGCCACGACGAAGTACGAGTCGTGCAGGTGGAAGTCGAGCGGCGGGCTCGCGAGGATGACGCCGGTCAGGCCACCGAAGAGGAACGTGATGATGAAGCCGACCGAGAACAACATCGGTGTCTCGAAGGTCAATTGCCCCTTCCACAGCGTGCCGATCCAGTTGAAGAACTTCACGCCCGTCGGGACGGCGATCAGGAACGTCATGAACGAGAAGTACGGAAGCAGCACGGCGCCGGTGGCGTACATGTGGTGCGCCCACACCGCGATCGACAGCGCCGCGATGGCGATCGTCGCGTAGACCAGGCCGGTGTAACCGAAGATCGGCTTGCGGCTGAAGACCGGGAAGATCTCCGAGACGATGCCGAAGAACGGCAGCGCGATGACGTACACCTCGGGGTGACCGAAGAACCAGAACAGGTGCTGCCAGAGGAGCACACCGCCGGTAGCCGGGTCGTAGATGTGGCCACCGAGATGACGGTCGACGAACAGCCCGAAGAACGCAGCGGTCAGCAGCGGGAACACGAGCAGGATCAGCAGGGCGGTGATCAGGATGTTCCACGTGAAGATCGGCATCCGGAACATCGTCATACCGGGAGCGCGCATGCACACGACGGTGGTGATGAAGTTGACCGCGCCGAGGATGGTGCCCAGGCCCATGACACCGAGACCGAGAATCCAGAAGTCCGCGCCGACACCCGGGGAATGCAGCTCACTGGTGAGCGGGGTGTACGCGGTCCAGCCGAAGTCGGCGGCACCACCGGGGGTCACGAAGCCGAGCATGACGATCGTCGCGCCGAACAGGTACAGCCAGTAGCTGAACGCGTTCAGACGCGGGAACGCCACGTCGGGCGCGCCGATCTGCAACGGCAGGATGTAGTTCGCGAAGGCGAACACCACGGGCGTCGCATACATCAGCAGCATGATCGTGCCGTGCATGGTGAACAGCTGGTTGAACTGTTCGTTCGACAAGAACTGAAGACCGGGAACCGCGAGCTCTGTACGCATCAGCAGGGCCATCAGGCCACCGATGAGGAAGTACGCGAACGAGGTGACCAGGTACATGAGCCCAAGCATCTTGGGGTCTGTTGTCGTGATCATCTTGTAGATGAACGAACCCTTGGGTCCCTGCCGCGGCGGGTATGGCCTCGCTACCGCTAACTCTGGGACTGGCTGGGGCGCTACGGCAGTCACTAATCCTCCTGAATGCGCGCTCGGCCTCGGGCTGGAGGCGAACGTTCTCTGGCTTGCGCTCATCGAATCGTAGACCCTCCGCAAACCGGTCGCCCGCCGGGTCCTACTCGCTGTCGTATTCGCCGCCACGCTACCTGGCATGGAGCCCGGGACTCACCACAGAGCCTGTGCTGCGGATCACAGGAACGGGTCCCAACGAGCTTGCGGGACACTGTCGGCGGCGTGTGCCACACGAGATAGCCTGAGCCGTCCCCTGGTTCGAGCCCGTCCGTCAGGAGTGGTCTGAAGTGTTAGCTGTGCACCGGTCCCGCGCAGTCGTCGCGTCCCTCGCGATCGCTGCCGCGACGTCGACCGTACTGGCGAGTTGTTCCACCCCCGCCGACGACGACGCCTCGACCATCGTGCGCACGACCACCCGCATCGCCGGCGCATCCGTGGTCGGCATCGACCGTGACACCAGCACCGCGTGCGCCCTTCCGTCTCCTCTGGATGCGGGCGTTCCGCCGACCGGCACACGGCGGATGGTCCACACCGCCGGGGTCACCGAGGTTCCGGCCGACGCGCAGCGCATCGTCGTGCTCGACGAGGCAGCGCTCGACGCCGTGTGCGCACTCGGCTTGTGGGAGCGTGTCGTGGGCGCCACCGTCGACGCCGACGGGAGGCCGGAGTATCTCGGCACCGGCATCTCCGAGTTGCCCACCGTCGGGCCGGAGGGCGCGCCCGATGTCGCCGCGATCGAGCAGGCCCGCCCCGATCTGATCCTGGGGTCGGCGGCCGACGAGAGCGTCTACCGATCGGTGTCCGCGGTGGCTCCCACCGTGCTGGTCGGTTCCGATCCCGTGTTCTGGCGGGATCAGTTCCTCCGCGTCGGCGAAGCCCTGGGACGCAACACCGCCGCGCAGGCGGTACTCGACACCTACGCCGCCGAGGCTGCCGCCCTCGGACGCGAACTGGTGTCGTCCCAGACTCAGGCCTCGATCGTGCGGTTCACCGCCGACGGTGGAGAGATAGAGGGCACGGCGTCGTTCGCCGGACAGGTCGTCGGAGATCTCGGCGCCGCACGGCCGCCGGCACAGCGGTTCGGGATCGTCGACAACCGCCCGACCGAAGCTTTCGCCGCGGACGATCCAGCGGCAGCGGACGGCGATGTGATCTTCGTCCGATTCGACGGCGAAGACGGACTCGCGCGCGGCACCGAGATCATGCGCACCGATCCGTGGCTCGACCTCGGCGCGGTCACCGACAACCGGCTGTTCTCCGTAGCCGACGAGGTGTGGTCCACACCCGGTCCCGTCGCAGCGCGCGCGATCCTCGAGGACCTCGGCGTGGGTCTCAACGGTTACTCCGGATAGAAGAGGAATACGCGATGCCGGTCCCCGACTTCGTTCTCCGACTCCGCGCCCAGGTCGGCACAGCACCGCTGTGGCTGCCCGGAGTGAGCGCCGTCGTCGTCGACGACGATCACCGGGTGTTGCTCACCCGCCGCGCGGACAACGGAAAATGGGCCGTCGTCTCGGGCATCCTCGAGCCAGGCGAAGAACCTGCGGCAGCGGCGATCCGGGAAGTGCACGAGGAAACGGGCGTCGACGCGGAAGTCGTCCGGCTCACGAGCGTCGACGTCACCGCTCCGATCGTCTATCCGAACGGTGACGAAGCGCAGTATCTCGATGTGGCATTTCTCATGCGCGCCGTGGGTGGCAGTGCCCGGGTGGCCGACGACGAGAATCTCGAGGTCGGGTGGTTCTCCCCCGACTCTCTCCCCGAACCGCTGACCGACACCTCGCGGCTACGGCTCGGCAAAGCTCTCGCGGGCCGCCCCGAAGCATGGTTCCGCCGCCCCTGACGCCACGAAAGCCCGGCGGCCGGGTGCCGCCGCAC